>CAZQOL010000012.1:13221-16935 GCA_964595185.1 uncultured Candidatus Saccharibacteria bacterium
AATCAATATTAATGATCAAGCAATGTTCGATAGATTAGTATATATTCCATTTAATGCGCGTTTTACTGATGAACCAAAAAAAGGAGGATTTAAAAAAAATCCTAGTAAAATTAAACAATTAAAAGAAAATATTTATCTAGAATGGAATTCTATTTCTGATCAACCAAATCCCTGGGAAAAATGGGAAAGTGAACCTCTTTGGAATGTTCCCCCGAATGAAAAGATTTTACTAGAAAGTTATTATAAAATAGAACATGAAATAGAGATATTAGAATACAAGCAAATTGAGACTCAAAAAAATATAGAATATGGAATTCTCAAAAAAAACGGCGCAACGGCTTTGTTTCAAGGTGATAGAGGATCGTTAATTAATATAATAAATAATATGATACAAATAATTTTATTGATCGCGGGAGTAGTGGCTTTGTTTAGAAAAAATATTGGAGTGACAATGAAGTCGGAACTTAGAAGACCAAAGATATATATTTTTGGAATAGTTACAATAATTCTTACCTTAATTTCAACTATATTTAGCTTTATAATAAAAGAAGGTGCTGCAGTCCAGGTTTTATGGTGGATTTCTGTTATTACTCCAATAATCCTAGCTTTCTCTTTAAAACAAAAAAAGTTATCTTTAATTGAAAACCCGGAGTTAAAAGTAGGAAGATCAAAAATTGAAAAGTATATCTGGATTACTATCGGGGTCGCTTTAATCGTTCTAATTGCTTATGCATTTATTAATTCTCATAGAATGAATTTAGAGGAAAAAGAAAGACAAGAACAAGAATTATTAAGACAACAACAAATAATAGATGAAATGAGCAATTATTTTAATGAAAATTAATATTATGATAAAAATCTTTTTATATATTATTCTATCAATACTATTGTTTATTATATTAAGGCTATCTTTTTCTTTATTAATTAATAGAATTAGTTTCAAAAAAACTGAAATTTTTAATGGGGAAGTTTTATATAAGATGGTTGTTATTACTGAGTGTGGAATGGTTCGTGGAGTCGCAGAAGAATTAATCGGAAATAAGTGTTTAATTACTGAATCTGGAAATTTTTTTGTATCAAAATTTGATTTTCAAAAAGCTTGGCCTGAAAGTCCCTTTGACATGAAAAAAATAATTACACTATCAATGTTACACTTAGTTCAAAACCTTTATTTTTTGGAGGATACGGCCCAGCAAAGATCATTGAAATTAGTAAAATTAATAAAAATCCTAAAATAATGAAATAAAAACTTTTATGAAAATAACAATTACAATTTTAAATATAATTTCTGATGCTGAGGTTGGTGATCTTTTTAAGATGTTATTAAAAAATAAAAAATTTGAAAATGTATATTGAAAATGAAAAAATATTATGAAAACTTTTTTAATAATTATAACAATACTATTAATTTTAAGCTGGCTCGCATATATTCCAATTTGGAATAATCAAGTTAAAAAGGGTAACATTAAAATAAATACATACAAAATGATTAAAGTAATCACCGGACAATTACACATAGATTAAATTATATGAAAAATATTTTTAAAACTGGGTTTCCCTTAGAAGAACCTAATATTGTGTTAAAATGGAATGAGCCACTTAACGAGATTGCTCAAAAAAGTGGGGGAGTTTGGTTTAAAGACAGATTTATTTGGAAAAAAAAGAAATACTTAAATGGATTAAATTATTTATTATATTCAGAAAATGGAATTACTAAAAATACACCCTTTAAAAGTATTACTGCTTGTATAGGAATAAATTCTAATGGTTTATGGGATGAAGATCTATCAGTAATTGAATTTAAAAAAACAGAGAAACATCTAATAAAACTTTTTGGTAAACCAAAAATAATTGAAAAGATAAATGTTAATGGAGAAAGATCAATAACTTGGGATTTTAATAATATAAACATTTACCTAAGTTTAATTGAGCAACATATTTTAAAGGGTTATTTAACGATAAGTCTTAAAAATTAGTTAAATTTGACCTTTAAATACAAAAGTTGCGGGACCACGAAGGATAATTTCACCTTTGTGGTTTTTTGAGAGATATAATTTTCCTCCAGGAAATTCTAGAATGATTTCTTTTTCATCTGGAATTTTTTTGATGGAGAGTTCATCAATTATTGAAAAGACAGCACAAGCGCCTGTACCACAAGCTAGTGTTTCGCCACAACTTCTTTCCCAAACTTTAACTTTATAATATGTTTCAGAAATTTTTTCAGCAAACTCAACATTAATTTTATTCGGGAATAGGGAATTCGTCTCTACTTTTGGCCCCACACTTTTTAGATCAATATTTTCTAAATTTTCTACAATTGCCACAGCATGAGGATTACCCATCGAAACGCAATTAAAATTATATCCTTCAATTGTGCGAGACAAGACCTCACTCATTTTAATAGTTTCTGGAAAATCGTGGTGATTTAAAACGGGCACTCCCATATTAACCGAATACGTATCATCATCGTTTACGTCCACACTTTTAATGCCGGCTCGAGTATCAACTAAAACTGAGTAAGGTCTTGCCTTACTCAGTTCTTTGCTATTTTTTGTTTCTGATAGAAAAAATTTAACGGCGCATCTTACTCCATTGCCACACATTTCGGCTGTTGTTCCATCTGAATTTATATAGTTCATAAAAAACCCAGCCTTGCTGGAATTTTCAATTAGAATTAACCCATCGGCTCCGATGCCAAAATTTCTATTGCATATATAAGAAATATAATCAGGTTCCAGTTTAATAGCTCCGTCTAAGTTGTTTATCATAATAAAGTCATTTCCAGCACCGTGATATTTGTGAAAAATAATTGTATTTTTAGAAATCATATGTATTTATAATATACTAGATAAATGTTATAATATCTAGTATGGAAAATATAGTACATATTTACATCGGTAGCGACCACGCAGGTTATGAACTTAAAGAAAAATTAAAGGTATTTTTAACTGAATCAAACTATAAGGTTGTTGATAAAGGGGCTATTAAATTGGACCCAGGGGATGATTATCCTGATTTTATAATCCCTGTGGCTAAGTCAGTAGCCGAAGATCCTGGTAGTTTCGGAATAATCATCGGCGGTAGTGGCCAAGGTGAAGCCATGTCGGCAAATAAAATAGATGGAATTAGGGCCACAGAATATTATGGTGGAGATCCTGAAGTTGTAAAAGTATCTCGATTGCATAATGATGCGAACATTTTATCACTTGGTGCTCGCTTTACAGGAGAAGAAGAAGCTCGAGAAGTTGTAAATTTATTTTTAGAGACGAAATTCAGTGAGGATAAAAGACATATTAAAAGAATAAATAAAATTAAAGAAGAAGAAATTAATAACTAATAATACTAGAAACTAGCCTGCTAGAAACTAGAACCAAATAATGACTGAAATAACCCCCGCCATACTTGTAAAAGATTTTAACGAATTAAATGAAAAATTGGCTAAATTTGTGAATATTACAAATCTTGTCCAGATAGATATTTGTGATGGTCGCTTCGTCGCAAATACTTCATGGCCAATGCACCAGAGAGACAGAGAGAACATTCAATCTGTTTTAGATGAGGAACAAGGTCTACCATTTTGGGAACAATTAGATTTCGAATTTGATTTAATGGTCATTAACGCTCATAAACAATTTGATTTTTTCACTCGGCTTGGACCTAAAAGAATAATATTTCATCTTGAGGCTGAAACCGAAGACGATTTTAAGGAATTTT
>CAZQOL010000013.1:0-16555 GCA_964595185.1 uncultured Candidatus Saccharibacteria bacterium
TCTTTTACTTCTTTATTTTCTGGATCAATTTTTTGTAAAATATTGGATTGAACTAAAGCCTCGTTTTGACGTCCAACTTTTTTTTATTATTGGCCTAAGAAAAAGCGAGCATTTTAGTAATTATTATTTTAGGTAACTGCTTTTTCAAAAGCACTTACCGCTCCCGTATAATCACTATTATTATACCTCAATAAACCAAGTCGGAAAAAGACAGTTGGATCATTAGGAGCTAATAATCCAGCATACTCGGCTTTACTAATAGCTTCAGCTAAATTACCTTCATTTGTTTCAATTTGAACCAAAAGGAAAATTGCATCAATATAATTTTCTTTTAACTCCAGAGCTTGAGCAATATACTTTCTTGCTTCGGTGTTGTTCTTTTTAATAAATTCTAAAGTTGCTTTTGATAAAATGATTGATGGATTATTCGGAGCCAATAAAAGGGCTTTATCATAGGCCGCCATAGCACTTTCATAACTATTCTCAACAGATAATGGGACAAAAGAACTATAAATATTGCCTAGATTCATATAATTCAAATACTGATTTTTATTTTGATTTATTGCCAATCCTGCTGACTGTTGTGTAAGGTTAATTAATTCTTGAAGATTTGACTTAAGAATATCTTCAGAAATATTTTTATCTGCAATTAATATATTTATCTTTGCTAAATAAACTTGTGACAAATTACGATAATATATATCATTTTTATCTAAAGAAATTGCCCTTAATAACATTTCTTCTGATTTCGAAAGTGATTCCATCGTATTCTCACTATTTATACTCTTGGAAAAATACATAATTGAAGTAAATTTTTCAATGTAAATATAAGTCAAGGAAACTGCTGAAACCATCAAGATTAATAGAATTAAGATTGAAAAAAAGCTATTACGAGGATCAGACAAGAAAGAAAAATCTTTAACAGGAATTGCTTGTCGATAAACTAATATTCCAATTAATATTCCGCTTGAAGTAAAAGCTAACATCAATAATATAATATTTGGATTGTATAAAATAATCGAAATCCAAGAATAGACTGAAATCATCAATGTTGTCATTATAAAATAATTTGACAACCTATCACACAGAGCAAGCCTAATTGATTGGATACTTCTTACTATATAAATAATCAAAAATAGTAAGAAAGAGACAAAACCGAGCAAACCAGCAGTTACCGCAATTGTAGCTAGAAAACTATAACCATCAGTAAAATCAACCCCCCAAAATAATGTCTGGTTTATTGCTTTTGGATGCCAGAGTGACCAATCGTTCACAAAAGTGTTTGGCCCAGTCCCAAATAATGGATTATGTCTCATTGATTTATAAGCAATTTGAGCGGTCGTTACAATTGAAGGACGAACATCTGGATTATTAAAACTTACATATTTGGAAACAACATCGCTTGCCAAATTTCCTCCAATTAAAAAAATCAGAGAAATAAAAACAACAATTAAAGATGTAAACGGAAATCTTTTCTTTTGATTTCCCTCTTGAATTATATCTACACCTGCATTCTGCAATGAAATACTATAAACAAACAAAATGACAGCAAAAATACCAACAAGCAACCACGCTAAGGAAAAATTAATTATGATTAGAAGTAAAATACTCAATATTAACAGAAAATATTGTGCAACTCTAAACAACCAATTGGTATTAAATAATTCAAGAGTAAATAAAGAAAGCAGAATCATTATTCCGAGAATTAAAGAAAAATTATTCCAACTACCAATTAAATTACCCGCAGAGACTCCCTGTAAAAACCCAGGCAAGACAACATTAAATCCGATTATTATATTTAATAATTGAAATATAACAATTATTAAACCTGCTAAAAATAATGAAAACAAAAAATACCAAATCTTTTTTTCAGATTGAAAATAAACAGAAGAAAGGAAAAAAAGAATAAAAAGTATAAGCATTGAACCAAATGTTCCGATTTCAAATCCACTACCAAAAAGTGAAACATAAAGTGATGAAGAAAAAAAAGATGAAATCAAAAAAACAAAAGGAATGGCCATAGCAAATAATAATAATTTATCTTTGGGAATTACAAATTTCCCCTCTCCAAGTCTAGAAATAAACCAGAAAAAAATTGAGAGAGTCGCCCCAATTGAAATTAAAAAACCCTTGCTCGCTTCAAGCGTCACTGGTGAATATGGAATAAAGAAAAAAATACTAATGAATAATGTAGCGAGAAGTGTAAAAAACGACAATTTATTAAAGAATTCTACTTTTTTTGATTCCATATTTTTATTTGCTTACTGTTGCGTGATGCAAGGATAGCAAAGAAATTAAACTATTATAATTATTAATTATACCTGATAAATAAAACAAAAACTAGACTACAATGTTTATAACTCGCCCTGGAATATAGATAATTCTCTTTATTTCTTTACCTATAATCCATGGAATAACATTCGAATCTGCTTGTACCAATTCTTTTATTTTATCTTCTCTAATATCAGTCGGTACATTTATTTCTGAGCGAACTTTACCATTAACTTGAATCATTATCTTTATTTTATCATCAATAACTTTCTTCGTATCCCATTTCGGCCAATTAGAAAGATGAATACTTTTGTTGGAATAAGGCCTTGCCTTTGAATCCTTTAAGGCAAGGCCTTCCGGATCCGAAAGTTGTTGCCAAAGTTCTTCTGTCACATGAGGAGCAAAAGGAGAAAGTATTTGTAAAAATAGTTTGAAATCATCTTTATTTATAAAATTATGTTTTTCAATTTCATTCACCAATATCATCATCGAAGAAATAGCAGTGTTGAAAGCAAAATCTTCTATATCTTCACTAACTTTTTTAATAGTCTTATGTAGTATTTTTTCTAATTCAACTGAGCTTTTGTTATCGGTTATTTTTTCTTTAATTCTATAAATACGGTCAATAAAACGCCTAGAGCCAATGATACTTTCAGTTGACCAAGGTAGGCTTTGCTCAAACGGCCCCATAAACATTTCATACACACGCAAAGTATCGGCACCGTAGTTTTTGACAATATCATCTGGGTTTATGACATTATTCCACCTTTTACTCATCTTACGCCCATCTGTTGCCAATACCATTCCAATATTTTTCATTTTTTTAAATGGTTCTTTAAATGAGACATAGCCCATATCAAAGAGAAAATTATTCCAGAAACGAGAATATAGTAAGTGCCCGGTCGCATGCTCTGCCCCACCTACATACATATCTACATTTTTCCAATAATCAATCGCTTTTTTTGAGGCAAAATTTTTAGAATTTTGTGGGTCCATATAACGCAAGAAATACCAGGAACTCCCGGCCCAACCTGGCATAGTGTTTGTCTCATAACCTTCACTTGTCCAGGACTTTACACCTGCAAGTGGTGATTCACCTGTTCCTTGTGAAGAATATGATTTAACATTAGGTAATTCAAGTGGTAAATCTTTTTCTTTTAATGGAGTAATAATACCACCAGAATCATGTCGCAGTGGAATAGGTTCTCCCCAATATCTCTGCCTAGCAAAAATTGCATCACGCATTTTATATTTTGCAACCATTTTTCCTCCAACTGTTTTTGTTATCTCAAGAACATCAACGAGAGGTTTATCAACGATCGGTAAATTATATTTTTTGGCAAATGAAAAATCTCTTTCATCGTGGGCAGGGACGGCCATCACGGCCCCAGTGCCATAAGAAGCAAGAACATAGTCAGCAACCCAAATTGGAATCTCTTCACCATTGGCTGGATTAATAGCCATGATCCCCTTCAACTCTACCCCTGTTTTTTCTTTATCGTTTTTTGTTCGATCTTCGTCTGTTTTATTTTTTACCTGTTCAATATATTTATTGACTTCATCTTTATTGGTAATTGGCAACCCTCCTTGCCGTCGGGCAGGTTGATCATTAGTAATTAAGGGATGTTCTGGTGCAAGAACAACATAAGTCGCCCCAAAAATAGTATCGGCTCTTGTTGTAAAAATTTTTATCTTTTCTTCCCTGTCTTTTATTTTAAACTCAATCTCACTCCCTTCTGATTTTCCTATCCAATTTTTCTGAATACTTTTTATGTGATCACTCCACTCTAAATATTCAAGCCCGTTCAATAATCTATCTGCATATGCCGTAATTCTCATAAACCACTGACGCATAGATTTTTTCTCAACTGGATATCCACCCCGTTCTGAAACAAGATTACCCTTCTCGTCATTCACTATTTCATCATTAGCCAGAACTGTTCCCAAATGCTCACACCAATTAACCTCACTATAACCCTCATAAGCTAAACGATATTTCATTAAAATGTCTTGTTTCTCTTTTTTAGAATAATTATTCCAATCTTTTGCCGAAAAGATTTCTGTACTATCCGAGCAAGCCGCATTCACTTTTTTATTTCCATTTTTATTAAAGATAAATTCAAGTTCTTTTATATCACGAGCTTTATTTTTTGATTTATCATACCAAGAATTGTATATCTCAAGAAAAATCCATTGTGTCCATTTATAATATTTTGGATCAGTTGTATTTATAACTCTTGACCAATCATATGAAAGACCAATAATTGAAAGTTGTTTTCGAAATGTTTTTATATTTTTCTCTACCGCTTTTTGTGGGTGAATTTTATGCTCAAGGGCATATTGTTCCGCCGGTAGCCCAAAAGCATCATAACCCATAGGATGAAGCACATTATATCCTTGCATTCGCTTCATACGAGCATATACATCACTCCCAATATAACCCCTCGGATGGCCAACATGAAGTCCAACACCTGATGGGTAAGGAAACATATCGAGAACATACATCTTCTTATTTCGGCCGGCCGTCGCCTTGGATGAGGAGACCTTTGGATTTAATGTCTTATAAATCCCTTTATCATTCCACTCCTTCTGCCATTTCTTCTCTATTTTTTTATGATCGTAGTTTTGCATTTTATTTTACTTTTTCAAAAGGCGGATATATATCTTTATCTATAGTGCGGGAGAAACAAGTTCGGCCTATTTTATGATCCCATGAATCATTTAGACCACCTGGATAAGGGACGGAAGAAACTGCTATATCTGAAGATCTCTCTTTATACATCCCTGAAATTCCCCCATAATTTCCCTCTTGCCAACCCTTGGGCATCTCAGCTTTAAACGTAGCACATAATTCAAATGTCAACTTATCCTTTAAAACATATTCATATGACAAACCTTTTTCAAATTCTGGGTCAACGGGTAGTGAGTAACTAGTCAAAGGATTATTTAATTCAGACAGTGTCATAGGTAATTTTTCTTTTTGTTGCCAGAAATTAATTATTTGATACTGTAAGTTTTGCAAATCAGCAACTCTTTTATCATCCAACCGCCAAGCACGTTGGGCCTTGGGACTACCCATAATCGCAAAGCTCCAAATAATTAATCCAAAGAAAATTATTATTGATATAATCCCAATCACCATCCCCAACTTTTTTGATCTCTGACTATTAAAACTTACATTACTCATTTTTAATGAATAATAAAAATCTATAAGAAAGGCAATTACTAGTGTCCCAGAAACTTTATAAATAAATCTTGAAGTAATTTCTCCAGAGACAAAATATTTAACTAAAGTAACTAAGTCAATCAATATCAAAAGACTTGCAAAAAAGACAATCAAATATATCATCCATTTTCGGATCGTTAAATTTTTATATCCTATATCAGTTTTGGATTCTTTCAGCCAAAGATAAGTAATAAAAATAAAAATAGGAAAAAATATAATTAAGGTTGCAAGCGAAGCTCTAATTGTCTCAAAATTATAAGAATTATATCCATACTGATAAACTGAATTTAAGGCATCAGGAAATTTCTTATTTAATGACTCAAACATTAAAACCAAGGCCGACGCGACACTAGTAATAAGAGTAACAATAACTCCTAAAGAAATGAAAAAAAACCTGGGAGTTACTTTTGAAAATTTTGTATTTGTTTCCATCCCGTATGAAGTAGAGAATCTTTAGATTCTCGTACATAATTTAAATAATAATCAAAACATAATTATGTATCTCATAAACGTCATCATTATTCTAAAACATGTATGACTTCATACGGGATCCATAATACTCTTTATTATATCAGAATTTTGGTATATAATAAATGCTTATGGAGATGTTAAAAAGAAAGACAACAGATAGCTTAGATAAGATCGCCGTCCGAGCAACAAGGTGGATTGGCTCAACCAATTCTTTAGTTGTCCATACTGCTCTTTTTGTCATTTCTTTTTTGTTATTTTTTTACGGAATAGCGATTGATAAAATTCTTCTTGTTCTCACAACTATTGTTTCCCTGGAAGCAATTTACCTTTCTATCTTTATTCAAATGTCAGTAAATCGTCAGGCCCGTAAATTGCATGCTGTGGCCCGTGATGTGGGAGAAATTCAAGAGGATGTGGATGAGATTCAAAAAGATGTTGATGAAATTCAGGAAGACGTGGACGAGATTCAAAAAGATGTTGATGAAATTCAGGAAGACGTGGACGAGATTAACGAAGAAGATGAAGATGGAGAAAGAGAGGAAAAAAAAGATGAAGAATTAATGAGAAGGATTGAGGATTCCCTCGGAAAATTAATTGAAGAAGTTATAGAACTTAAAAAACAAAATAAAACTAAAAAAAGTAGCAAGTAGCTACTTTTTTTATGTCCTCGGTATTATTTATGAAATTTTAACATCACCTTGTCTTAAAATAATCCAATTATTATTTTTATATTTAATTAATGTCGATGGTCTAACTATTCTCTCCCCTCCATTTATATATAAATCAACATTTTGCCCAAAATACTTTCTCGCAGCCGTTATGTTTTCTGCTGGTTTATCCCCTTCAAAATTTGCACTAGGTGCAACAAGTGGACCTACTTTTTCAATTAACTCAAATAAATTTTTATTTCTGGATCCAATCATCCTGAAAGCAATTGAACCTACGCCTCTGTGAATATAACTCCATTTATTTAATAAGCAAGGAAATATAATGCTAACTTTCCCTGGCCAAATTTTTCCCAGTGAACTAGCCTGATCTTTATCAATTTTTATGCCAAATGATTTTAGATTATCGTATGAATTAATCAAAACGATAAAAGGTTTACTCTCGAGCCGGCCTTTTATCTTATATATCCTTTTGACAGCTTTTTTTGATAAAGCCCGTCCAATTAAACCATACAAAGTGTCAGTCGGGAGTACCACTACCCCATCTTTGTTTAAAATATCTTCAGCTGTTTTCCAATCATTTTTCATAAAATTATTTATGTGGAGCAAGATTATTATATTTTAAATTCTATCACATCTCCGTTTTTAACAATATAATCCTTCCCCTCAGTTCGGACCTTGCCCTTAGCTCGGGCTTCGCCGTAACTTCCCGCTTCGAGCAAATCACTCCAAAAAACTACCTCAGCCCGGATAAATTTATCTTTAAAATCTGTATGAATTGCCATTCCTGCAATAGGTGCGGTACTTCCACTTTTAATTGTCCAGGCTCTGGTTTCATCAAGTCCTGTCGTAAAATATGTATCAAGTCCGAGTAATTTATATGATTCTTTTATTAATAAATCAATTCCATCTGTTAAACCCTCCCCCGCCTCCGCATCTTCGTTATCACTACGAGCTCCGGACGGGCAAAGTAATTCCTTGCGGAATACTTCCTTTTCTTCTCCTTCAAAGTCTTTCAGTTCTTCTTCTATTTTAGCATCAATAATGACATATCGGGAACCCATACTTTCAATGTAATCAGTCAATTCTTTAAAAACCTCTGGATTCATTTCATCTAAATTTTTTACTCCCCCTTGTTTATTTAATCCATAGATAAATGGTTTTAAGGTAAGTAAGTTAAGCATCTTCACTTTTTCAAATTCTTTTTCGTTAAATTCTACCGTATTTGCAAGTTGGGCTTTCTCAAAAGCAATTTCCAATTTTACTAACGCTTCATCTTCAACAATTGCTTCTTTGTCACCCTTTCTAATATCTTTATTTAAATTTGCTCTGCGCTTAGCAACTGTCTCTAAATCAGCAAGAATAAGTTCCAAATTTATCACTTCAATATCACGAAGTGGATCAATATCTCCATAGACATGAATAATTTCATTTCCTTTATCTTTATGAAGTGGAAAAATTCTTACAATTTCTAAAATTGCATCAACTTCCCGAATATTCGCCAAGAATTTATTTCCCAAGCCTTCTCCTTTTGAAGCACCTTTCACCAAGCCCGCAATATCCACAAATTCAATAACAGCGGGAATTGTTTTAGCTGATTTTGAAAAATCTGATAGTTTCCACAACCGTTCATCAGGTACAGGAACAATCCCAATAGATGGATCTATCGTACAAAATGGATAATTCTCCGCTGGCACACCCTTTTTTGTAAGCGCATTAAACAGCGTCGATTTCCCGACATTCGGCAGTCCTACGATTCCGATTGATAAACTCATGATTTGAATATAACAGAAATGGGAATATTTTGAAAGTTAAAGATTATATTAATTTCCAAAAGTCATAAAATTTGAACTTTCATATTTTTTAACACATCTATTAAATATTTTAATAGAAAGAAAAAACCAAAATATAGTAAGAATACTAATAAGAAAAAGTTTACTAATGGAAATATCACGAACAATTTCAACAGGGATAGCTCCTACTAATAATGATGGGACTATATAAACAAAAATAAATTTCATTAATCCGTGGAATGCCCCACCATTAAATAAAGAAGGGGTAAGAAAAAAATTAAAAATTCCAAGTGTTACTTGGTCAGAATCTATAAACAAAAAACTCGTAGAATGAATAATTATAACTAATGATAAAAAAATAATTGAAGTAATTACTACAAGAAAAATTATTAATAAAACTTGCAAAAAAGTTGCCTGAATTAAAATCCCATAAAAAATTAGACAAACAAAACCAAAGATTAGATCTCCTACGGCAGATGGGCCAAAAGAAGAAGTTGCAATCCTAACAAGTAAATTTTTTGGTGAAAGTAGAAATCGATCAAACGACCCAGATGATACTAAATCAGGAAGTTTTCTAAGACCATCTCCTACCGACAAAACTATTCCAAAACAAATAGTGGAAAAACCTAAAAGACCTATTATATCAGAAGCCGTCCAACCATTAATAACTCCAACCGTCTTAACAAAAAAAACCCAAATTATAATGAAGGCAGTATTATTAATAGCCATACCAAAAACATTCATCAAAAAACTTGTTTTTAGTTCCGCACTATTTTGTATGTTCTTTTTTATTGAATATATAGCGAACTTAATTTCTTTCATAAATTTTTATAATTAACCTCCATTAACAGAAACTCTTTTCTTCGCTCCTTTAAAAATAAAATATAATGTTAACCCTAAAATTATAATCCAAAAAAACTGGATACTAAATAATTCATACCAATTCCCCTGCCATGATTCGTATACACTGTGAGTTAAAAACTGAGACGCTCCAAATGGGCTAAATAATGCAATTTTATACATAAGAAGTGGGAATAATGCTACAGGAAGATAAGATCCACCAAGAATCATAACAGCTTTATCAACAATCCAAAAAACTGGATTTACATCTTCTATCCAAAAAGCAAGAAGTCCAACTATTGTATAAATAATAAGTGAAAGAACAACTCCTCCTAAAAATATAAATGGTACTGTAAGAATAAAAATGTTCGTTCCAAAAGTATTTGGAAAACCTATTGCTAGATAAAGAGCCAAACCTCCAACTATGGTAATTACAAGAAAAGAATATAAGCCAAAGCCTATTTGCCACCAAAATCGATAAAATATGTAAGAAATCGGTTTACTAAATAAAACTTCAACATTCCCTGATCTTACATCTTGCATTATAAATTTAGCGATACTTCTCAATCCTAAAATCATGAATGAAAAATAAAAAAACATACTCCAAGCAGCGACAACGAAAGTTGTATTATTTATTAACCCACCATTAATCTTAAAAACGTAAGAATAAAGAATAATTAGGACTCCAAATCGTGCAATCACAGAAAGAGTATCCACTATCAATCTTTCAGGATAGTGCATAC
Source organism: uncultured Candidatus Saccharibacteria bacterium (assembly GCA_964595185.1). Lineage (GTDB taxonomy): Bacteria > Patescibacteriota > Minisyncoccia > Phycocordibacterales > UBA9973 > UBA8515. The sequence continues at coordinate 10,010 of CAZQOL010000013.1, forward strand.
GATCTTTAATGAGTGTCTTTAAGATTTTAATTGCTAGACGAATTGCTTTCATAAATATGTCTAATGATAGACTCAAGCCCTGTGTTATAAATATCAATATCTTCTGTTTCAAACAAATCAAGAAGTTTTTTAATAGATTCTTGAATACTTATTTTATTTATATCAACCATGATAGTTAGTTTGTTTTTTTCTTTTAGAGAATACTCCATTCCCTCTGGTAAAGTTGGAAATTTATCAAAACTATTCTTAGGGATAAGATCTATATTCTTTTTTGTTAAAAATGACTTAGATAATTCTGTCGTGGGTAGATCTTTTACAACTGTTCCATTATTAATAATAATCGTTCTATTACAAATTGACTCTATATCACTAACATCATGAGAAGTTAAAAATATCGTAACCTTTTCTTCTTCATTTATTTTTAACAATAAATCACGAAGAGACTTTTTTGCCACAATATCAAGACCAATTGTCGGCTCATCTAAAAAAATAACTTTGGGTTTATGGATAAGAGAGACGGCAACTTCAGCTCTCATTCGTTGCCCTAAAGAAAGTTTACGAACAGGTTGATCAATAAATGACCCAAGATCAAATAACGAAACGAGTTCACTTATCCGCTTTTTAATCTCGCTATTTGGCATATCATACATTACTCCAAAAAACTCAAATGAATCAGTCAGGGGTAAATTGGGTAATAATTGTGATCGTTGACCAAATACCGTACCAATTTTATATGCTAATTTTTTTCTATCTTTTGACGGATCAAATCCTAAGACATTTATCTCCCCAGAACTAGGAAAAAGTATGCCAGTGAGCATCTTGATAGTAGTAGATTTCCCCGCCCCATTAGGTCCAATAAAAGCAATCCGCTCTCCTTCTTTCACTTCAAAAGATATATCACTAACTGCTTTAATTGTTCTTTTTTCAGATGTAAATAAATTTTTAAACCATCCAGAAGAAACTTTTTTAACTGAAAAAGAAAACTCTTTATTAAGTTTTGATACCATAATAGAATTATTAGAATTCATTTAATTATTTTAACATAATTTTATTTATGAAGATATCTTTAATATTATAGGTATCATTTTAAGTAAACTCATTTTTAAATTGTAGATTCCAAGAAATCTAATACTCATACCCTTCTTTTTTTAGAATCTCTTTCTTCTTTTCCACACCCTTATTATAACCCCCAAGTTTTCCGTCAGATCGGATAACTCGATGACAAGGAATGTCTGGATTAAAATTCTTGTTTAAAATATTCCCGACAGCACGACTTGCTTTTTCATTTCCAGCCTTTTTTGCAATCTCTTTGTATGTCAAAACCTTCCCTTTTGGAATTTTCTTTACTACTTCATAAACTTTTTCAGTGAAAGATTTCATAATAAAATTGTTTGCGTGATTTAAATATATTTTTATTGAACGAGACAACTCTAAAAACTTAAATCAAGTGGCAACTTATTATCTAAATTTGGCGATTTTGTTTTAGAAGAATTAATTTTAGATTCGGATTTTCGGATTAATTGTGAATAATTTGGGACATCTCCTATTTTTTGTGATATTTCGTTTATATAAAACTTTTCTCGAGCTTGTTCAATTGAGAGATCGGTATCTAAGAGGCCATGTTTTAGTGCAAGCTCGTCAGCAGAAGAGGTCAACCACAATTGCCAGGATAATTGGGAAATCCGTCCAGGTGTCAGTTTATTAACATGCTTTGCAATACTTGAAGTACAGTTCGAAAACAATGTATTATACCACTTTGGATTGACAGTTAGGTCATTCATCGTATCTAACATATCAGTAAGTAATAATCTGGCATTCTCATCTTTCTCTAATTCAATTGGATAAACATAGACTTTGTCTTTGCGAATATTAGCTCTTAGCAGTATCAAATCTCTCTCATCTGCTGCAATATAGACAAGAGGATAGGCATGCGCCATTCCTTTCCAAATGCTATATTTCTGACCTTTTGTTTTACGTGCCTCAATACTAATTCCCAGAAAATCTTCATTTTCAAACTCAAATGAGACAAAAGTATGCGCAGCTAAAGTGTTTTCATTGAAAGGCTCTGCAATAAACCAAACTTTTTTTATTTCATTCAAATTATAAGTTTTATCATAATAATCAGGATGCATATCTTCTTCGGTCGGATCATAACGAAAATTCCTGACATTTTTAACCGTAACCTGATCTTTGTCGAACACTGCCGTCGGTAAAATAATAAACTGCTCTTGCCAGTCACCTTGCGTTGGAACTTTTTTAAATCCTTGCCAAAAGATAACTAAGACCAAAATACATCCCAGGATAAATAGTACTTTCTTAATAATATTTTTCATAGAATAATTCACAATATTTATTAAAAAAATTAATTATTATCACTCTTGAGATAATCTTTATATTTTGAGTAAACAAATGAGGCGATAAGAGCGATAACCCCAAGCCCAACAAATGAGATAATTCTATACAGTGAACCTAGTTTCCACACATCTGTACATACTTTGATGGCCGTAACAATAAATAATATTAAACCAAAAGATCTTAGATTTAAACTTCTCTTCATAAACCCAATCGCTGTCAAAATTATGGCATACACAGCCCAAAGAATGGACAAAGAGGTATTTGATTTATTTTTGTTTGCAGTTTTGGTTTGTTCAAATTTATTCCTATTATTTTGCATTAATGAATCGTAATTTGGATTGCCTACACGAGTAATTATTTTAGATTGCTGACTGTAATTATCCATTAGAATTCTATTCTGAACTTTATAGTAAAATATAATCTGAGTACTTAAAGCATATAAAGTAATTATATTTGCGATAATCATAAAAGTAGCAATTCCTTGTTTTTGAGTAACGATTGAAATATCCCCGCTATATTTTTTATAAATATATGAAATGATATAAGCTGAAATTATCGCAACAATTAATATTCCAAAAGCTTTATTCATAAATGGAACAAAATCCAAAGAAGTAGCACCACCGGTGTTCCATCCTAAGAAATTTATAATTCCAAGGAAATATACTCCAATACCCATCACCTGGAAGCCTCTATTGCTCATAGAAACAGACATCATAAATAAAACACAAGCTTCAACAAACCAAAGTATTGCAATATAGGCACCAGAGAATTGAATTGGAATAGCAATAGATAGAAAAGCTACAGCCATCCCGGGAATAAATATGTTCAAAGCTTCATCCTCATGATTTTGTTTATTCACTACATTTGCAACAATTATATAGACAAGAGAAAGAATCAAAGTATAAAAACCCAACATCGATTCATGCTGTGGCTTCATGATATGATAGAAAATTCCAAAAAATCCAAAAGCACTGCAAATGAGCAAAAAGTAATCAACCTCTGATGATTTAACTTTATAAATTACAATTCTATAAAGACTGGCAATAAAAAATATTAGAAAGGTAACAATCAGGAAAAATATTGTTTGTCCCAAAAATTCTTCTTTGTAAAAAGAAAAGAACCAGGTCATAAAATTCATCGCTGTTCCAATGATGGAAAAGGCAACCAAAGTTGGCCATTTTTTAAATATAGTAATTGCAAGAACTCCGATATTTAATATGATTAAATACATAAAAATTTCCATCATATTATTCCCTTCCGCTCCTATTATAAATGGTGTTAGAAAACCTCCAATAACCGCAAAAATTGCCAGTTTATTATTTTTATTAACAAAACTAAATATAAACGTCAAAGCAGTAACCAAAACCATTAATATTCCTGTATTGAGTGGATCAATCAAATCATAAAAGCTATGAGCAGCGTAAAAAGAGAGATATAATATAGCTATTCCTCCCCCAAACATAAACTCAGAAAATACTTCATATTTTTTACGAATATACTGGCCAATACTAATTAAGGTTAATCCAATTAAAACTCCAATTAAAACTCGGCCGAGTGGTCCAATCCAATTATTATCAAAAGCAAACTTTAAGAAGAAAGCAATTCCTAAAACCAAAGCGCCAATTCCAATTCGGCCCAAAATTTTTCCTGACGATTCTTCGGGGTGAATTTCATTTAGGACAACTTGTGGTGTCGTAACAATTGGCGGATTTATAGTAGCAGGTGTTTCTACTTGAGGAACTTTGACCTCAGTTACACTTGTAACAGGACTAGCTGATGACGTTACGGATTGAGATAATCCTATTTGATTTAAATTATTTGAATACTGTTCTAATTTTCTTTCTATTTCATGAATTTTCTTATTCTGATTTGAAATTAGTGAAATAATTACGATTCCGGTTACAACTATTGCTAGTACCATATAATTTAAAAAATAATTATAAATAATGAACATATTATACCATTTGTATTAAATAAATCACGAGTACCAGATAAAATAATAATTTTATGTTAAGATAGAAACATGATAATAAGGTCTGCAAAATTTATAAAAGGAGTTGTCGGAGATGATAGCATCTTGGCAAGTGACATACCCCAAATTGCTTTTATTGGACGTTCAAACGTTGGTAAATCAAGCTTAATTAACGCTATTACAAATAGTAAAATTTCTAGAACCAGTTCTTTCCCTGGCCGAACCCAAGAAATAAATATCTTTCTTATAAATGATTCTTATTATTTAGTTGATCTACCTGGTTATGGATTTGCTCGTTCATCTGGTTTAGGTCGTGAAAAAATCGGAGAATTGATTGACTCATATTTATTTAATTCAATTTATGATCAACAAAAAATCGTCATGATTATTGATGCAAATGTTGGAATGACCGAAAAAGATCTTTTAATGTTTAATGAATTAAAAAACTTCAAAAAAGATTTTATTATTGTCGCCAATAAGACAGACAAGATGACTCAAAGTGAATATCACCAAAAAATGACAAAGCTAAATAAAATTTTACATCCATATAAAGTCATCCCCTTTTCAACCAAAAACAGAAAAGGATTGGAAAGCCTCACTGAAAAGATTTTTGATTGAGAATTAAATTAATTTTTTAATTTTTTCTCGATAAAATTGTCTATACCATCAATATTATTTTTGATTTCAGTAAAGACAGACTCCTCTTTATCGTTTAGATCTCTATCAATTTTAGCTTTTTCAAGATATTTTAACTGTTCATTTAATTCCTCTTTCAACAAAAGCATGGCCTTGTGAACTTCTTTTGTTGTTTCTTTTGACTCTACTTCAATTTTCTTTTTTAGTCCAAAGTATTTATGCCAACCCCAATAAAGTATAATCAAAATTATTAATAAGAGAATTAAAATTATAATTATATAAAGGAGAGGAAAAACAATTGAGAGAGCGACTCTAACAATGGCTGTTTCATTCACCTTTAAATATACCTTTGAGGAAGGAGCACTCTTAATAACATCTGAAAAGACAGTTTCCGCCCAGATACTAATAACTCCAATTGTTGTTATTTTGTCTGTTGTTAAAGAAAAAGTTCCATCTTTCTCTGTTGTTTGCATATATCTTCCAATCTCCTTATCATCAATCTCTAAAACAATGTTTACTTGTTTAGCAGGATAATCTGTCTTGCCAAAAATAGTAACAGATTCACCGTTTGTTATTTCCTTTGAACTTAATGACAAGACCGGAGAAGTTATTGGTAGACTTTCAAACATTGCCTTGGCCTCTGTATAATTTCCTGCCTTATCATATGCAATAATTATTAAATTATGACTACCTTCTTTTCGCACTGGTAAGACATACTCATCGTTATTGATAAAATCATTTTTGCTAATTTTAAATGGAGAATCTGTATCAATTTGAATTGTGTAATAATCAATTCCCGAAGTTACATCTTCCGCATTTAATTTAATCAAATTCTGTCCTTCATCCCTTCTAATGGTTGGCGTAAACGGCAACGGAGGAGTTGAGTCAATTTTCACTTTATAGTGGGCAATAGGACTTGCTCCGACAGCATTAAAGAAGCGTAAGTGGAAATATGAAATACCATCTGAAAGATTGTTCAATGTTTTTTGAGTGACTGAATTATCATAAGTTATTGTTGGAGTAGCTATTGGATCTTTACTGAAAAGTGTTTTAATTGAAGTTACTCCGCCGGGGATTTTCCAACTAAAATTTGCTGTATCATTTTTATACCAAAGATCTTGATCGGGGTGTGTATCGGAAACAACCACAGGTTTTGCTGGAGCAACATTTTTATCGCTCGGTGTTGTCGGAATTTCAATTTCCTTAATAGTTCCAATTTGAACAACTGCACTATTTTTTGAAGTTAAAATATTAGTCCCCAATCCATCGTTTTCACGAACCGCTGCGTCGGTAAAAATAATTGAAGCCGTACCTATTTTTTTTGCCTTAAAAGTAATGGTCGCAATTTGACCACCTTGGCCAGTATATCCTGGAGTTGGAAGTCCTCCATTAAAATTAATCTTGCCAGTTATATTAGAAAAAGACGGTTCTTCTACCCATAACGTAAAGATGGAAGAATTTTTTGTGATCGAAACGACTTCTAACATATCAACTGGAAATTGAATACTAGCCTCAGCATTGTTTATTGATTTATTGTCGGTATTAGTGACAACCTTAAGCGAAACAATATTCCCAACAGACAC
>CAZQOL010000014.1:0-292 GCA_964595185.1 uncultured Candidatus Saccharibacteria bacterium
GTTTTGCAAATAAATGCCTACCTGCTGGTTTATCAAATAAAGAGCGCTTAAACACTCCCTTGTAAGGTTCTCCTTTTAGCCACCAAGTTAGATCTTTATTAAGTCTACTCTTTTTTATTTTTCCCATATCATTATGAATAATCCAATTATCTAAATCATCAGTAGATTCGTTGTATTTATAAAATTCTTCTCGAGGGGCCGATTCTGTAGTAGCAGAAAGACCGTATTGTTTTTGGAAAATAGCTCTTTGTTTGTTTTGGCGACGTGAAAGATACTTATCTGGTATAAAATC
>CAZQOL010000014.1:302-1488 GCA_964595185.1 uncultured Candidatus Saccharibacteria bacterium
ATAGTGTGCACCATAAACGTCAATTATTTTGGTTCCTTCGGGTAAAGCAGGAGTAAATCCAAAATAAGATTTGTTAGGTGCAATTAGTTCTTCTTCTAATATCCGATTGGCATATAGGTTATCAGCTAAAGTTTTATCTATTTTACTATTATCTAATAATTTAGATAATAGTGTAGCTTTAATAAAATTAGACGCCTTGTCAGTAATCGATTTTTTTTGTGGTTCTTCTTTTTTTTCAAGATTGAATTTTTCCATATCTTAATTTTACTACAAAAAATATATTTAACAACTAAAATCTTTCCTAAATAGAAGTTCGAACTTGAATAGTTTTAGTGGATAATATACAAATGTAAACCGACCTGGTAAGGATACATAAATACATTCACACACTTGCCAGTGAGGAACAAAAAATAAGTTATGCCCGAAATAAATCCACTTAATAAAAATTTTATAAAAGAAATTTCTCGTCAAAAAAATGAGGTTAATTCAAGAGAAAAAATTAAAAATGCAATAGAAGATTTAGATGTTCCTGTAATCGGATCTGGCAGTACCTGTATTGCGATTGAACACCCATCAGATAAAGAAAAAGTTGTTACAGTTAATTATAAAAATATGGATGAATTAAGAGCTAAGGATATCTATTATTCGTCTAAAGTATACAATACTCTATTTCCAAATAATTTTCCTCAAATTTATTTTTCATCTGCAGAACAAAATGATGAAAAATTAAATGGAACGGTGAGGGAAAAAATTCAAGGTGATGTAATCATTGATACTTCAAAAGAAAAAAATTCTCATCCTTTTGGTGATGTTAGGCGGGAAATTTTAATTCTAGCAGGAGAACCATATAATTTACCTGTCGGATTAGATGGAACAGTCGGAAATATGATCGAAAATCATAACGGAACTTATTATATTGATACTTTATCAGTCGGTTCAATCATGAGTAGTAGAGACCAAGATAAAACAAAAAAAATAAATATCGAGGGGATAAAAGACTACATGATAAATAAAAAATATTCTGAATCTGATATTCAAATAGTTATTTCTTCTCTAAAAAGATTGCAAGCACTCTATAAAAATGAAGATTTACATTAGTGAATTTTCTACTTATCTAGTATCTCTTGTCAAACATCGTCTCATTTTGAAACCATAAAACTCTTTACATATCCTCAGTTTTTGCTAC
>CAZQOL010000014.1:1498-11128 GCA_964595185.1 uncultured Candidatus Saccharibacteria bacterium
ACAATTGATTTTATTATTACTTATTGCAGGTCGTAATACTCCCGAGCAAACTCGAAGTACAAATACCTGATAAAAAGAAATGACAAAAAGCTCTATAGCTTCAAAGAAGCTCTGGAAGATTGGGTTAAAAGATTTTAATACTCAATATTTTGATTTTAACAAAGAAGGGGATTTGATCATAAAAGAAGGACACAATATATATAACGTTCGGTATCTAGCTGAAAAATTTGGAACATCACTTGAAATATTGATGCCTTTTGTGATTGAAGAGAGATTGGAAGATTTTCTTGATCTAACAATTATGCTGTCAAAGAAAGTTGGATACAAGGGTAAATTTTTCTATCACTATCCAATGAAGGTAAATCAAAGTAAAGAAATAGTTATGTCGATAGTGGGTGAAGGAGCTCACCTTGAAACATCTTCATATAATGAATTGTGGCTAGTTAAAAAAATGCTAGAACAAGAAACATTTAATCCAAATATCCGAATCCTTTGTTCGGGACCTAAAACAGATAAATATATAAATCTAATTGATGATCTTCAACATAAAGGAGTCAAAATTTTTCCATTGATTGAAGGGCCAAATGAATTAAAATTTTTACAATATTCAAAATACGATGTTGGTATCCGTTTAGATATGCCCGTCAAAACAAGTTCACATTGGAATAAACCAATTGACCGTTTTGGTTTTTCGGCTAAAGAAATTTTAGAAATGAAATCTTTTAAGAATTTGAAAATTTTACATTATCACATTGGTTCACAAATTGAGAAATTATCGGATGTATTGATTCCAATTAAATATGCTCTTGATGTATATTTTAAATTAAAAGAAAAAAATCCATCACTCGATACTCTTGATATTGGAGGAGGGATGCCAATTCCATATGAAAGAACAAAAGGATACCCAGTTGATAAATTAATGGAAAGAATTCTCGAATTAATCAAAAAAGAATCAGAAAAAAGGGAATTACCACATCCAAACCTAATTTGTGAATGGGGACGTTATATTGTGGCACCGGCGCAGATTACAATTTTTAAAGTTATTGATACAAAAGCAATTAAATATAAAAAAAGTTTGGCCAAGAAGTGGTATGTGGTTGATGGAAGTTTTATGAACGATCTTCTTGATACTTGGGCTATTGGTCAAAAATGGGCTATTTCACCTGTAAATAATAAGAATGATGACAATCTAACCGAAGTCTGGCTTGCGGGCTCATCGTGCGATTCAGATGATGTTTACGCTGGACTTGATGGATCTATTACGATGCCTGACTTTGATTCAAACGACAATGATGGAAAATCAATGTATATAGTTGTCTATGATACTGGGGCTTACCAGAATTCACTTGCGGCCAAGCATTGTATGCTTTCATCTCCAATTAAAATTGTAGCTGAAAATGGACATATTGTAGTTGCTCGAAAAAGAGAAACTCCTGATGAGGTTGGTAAAGAGTTTGGATGGTAATCAATTAGTGAATAGGTGCTAGTTTCTAGGTTCTAGTATTTCGGAGCACAAGTGATATAATAACAATAATTATAATTTAAATATAGCTACGCAAATTATATTCTGAAAAAATCTGGACGAGGAATGAGGTAGACGTTTTTTCATAAAATAATTTGCTTCGCTTCAAAGTTATGGAAACAAAATTACCAACGTTAGAATTTATTTTAAGAAATTATAAAAATTTTAATTCAAGAGCAACTCGCGATGCGATAATTTCATATTGGAAGCATATTGAGAAAGGGGGTAAAATGTTTTGGGCTATGGGAGGAGCGATGTCCTCAGCTCAACTTGGTATTACTCTCGCTCCAGCAATCCGTAAAGGATTAATTTCGGGGATGTCAGTTACAGGAGCAAATCTTGAGGAATCACTTTTTAGACTTGTTGCCCATAATAGTTATAAGGATTTTCCAGATTATAGATATTTTACAAAAGATGATGATACTAAAATTTTAGAAGACCGAATGCGTCGAGTGACTGATACAAGTATCCCAGAAGATGAAGCTTTCAGAGCCGTAGAACAGCAGATTGTTCCAACTTGGAAAAAAGCAACGGAAGAAGGAACAAGAAAGTTTTGGCATGAATATTTTTACGATTTAATTAAAAATGTTGAAGAAGATAAACACGAAGGAAATAAAGAGGAATGTTGGTTGCTTGCGGCCGCAGAAAATAATATTCCGATAGTTGTTCCTGGACATGAAGATTCGACTTTTGGAAATATTTTTGCATCCTATGTAAAGAATAATGAATGTAACCCTAGTATTGTAAAATCAGGAATTGAATACATGGCTGAATTTTATGATCAGTATCAGAAAATGTCTGAAGGCGAAGGTGTAGGATTTTTCCAGGTGGGAGGAGGTATATCGGGCGATTTTCCAATTTGTGTAGTTCCATCACTTAAATACGATATGCAAATTGATAATGTGAAGCCTTGGGCCTACTTCTGTCAGATTTCTGATTCAACTACTTCTTACGGTTCATATTCAGGCGCAACTCCAAATGAAAAAATCACTTGGGATAAACTGACAAAAGATACACCAATGTTTGTAATTGAATCCGATGCTACTATTGTTGTGCCACTTATGCTTGAAGCCTTGCTTGAATGCCAAGCTAGCCCAATTGAAGCAAATAGATTAATAGGAAAGTATACAGCTTAAATTAAGAGCTGCACAAATTATATCCCGAAAAAAGGTCCTCGGACGAGGGCGGGAGCCGGTGCCAGACCATTTTTTCAGGAAATAATTTGCTTCGCTCTAAAATATAATGATAATGAAAAAGAAAATTGTAAAAGTCGGATTAGTTCAAAGTTCAGTTGGAACAGATTTAAAAGCAAATTTAAATTGTACTTTAAAAATGGTTGAAGACGCTGCTAAGCGTGGAGCTGAAATTATTTGTTTGCAAGAATTGTATAAAACCCCATACTTCCCAAATCAAAGAGGAGTGAAAATTGAGAGTTACTTAGAAAGTATACCTGGAGAATCCACCTTGGTATTTAAGGATATTTCCAAGAAATATAAGTGCTCAATAATTTTACCGATATATGAAAAAGCTAGAAATGGAAAACTTTACAATACTGTTGTAGTCATAAATGAAAAAGGTGAAATACAACCATCGTATCGCAAAATTCATATTCCTCATGATCCAAGTTTTTATGAAAAAGATTATTTTGCTGAAGGGGATAATGGCTATCAATTATTTAAACATAAAAATATTGTTTACTCCGTTTTGATTTGTTTTGATCAATGGTTTCCAGAAGCTGCTCGAATGGCCAAACTCTCTGGTGCTGAGATTATTTTCTATCCAACGGCTATTGGGACAATCATTGGAGAAAAACAAATAGAAGGTGATTGGCATAATGCTTGGGAAACGGTTATGCGCGGACATGCGATTGCCAACAGTTTGCCAGTTGCGGCAGTGAATCGTACGGGGGTTGAAGGTAAGTCAAAATTCTGGGGTCAATCTTTCATTTGTGATGCTTTTGGAAAAATATTAAAAAGAGCAAGTGCAATTAAAAATGAAGTGATTGTGGCAAGTTTAGATCTGTCTATGAATGATTATATTTCAAAAAGCTGGGGATTTTTAAGAAACAGAAGAACAGATACATATAAATTAATAACTAAAAAGAATATCAAATAAGTAATTACGCAAAAATGTCCATTTAAAAAGGTCCTCGGACGAGGGGGACGGGAGCCGGTGCCAGACCATTTTTAAATGGACATTTTTGCTTCATAAATAAAATTAAATGAATAAAAAACCTAAAGAACTTGGATTTTATATGCCGGCTGAATGGGAAAAACATTCGGCTGTTTGGCTTGCTTGGCCATATGACAATACAACTTTCCCAAATCTAGTTACTGAAGTTGAAAAAACTTATTGTCAAATAATTAAATCACTTCAAGAAAGTGAAAAAGTAAATTTAATTGTTTTGGAAAAAGACGAAGAAAGAGTTAAAAACATTTTAATTGATTATGGAAATAATTTAAATAATATTAATTTTTATATAGAAGATTATGTTGATGTTTGGACTCGTGACTATACACCAATAACGATTTTAAACAAAGCTGAAAATAAATTAGCTTATGTAAAATGGAATTATGACGCGTATGGCAAGAAACATGATCCATATTTTGCAGATCTACTCAAAGACGATAAAGTTTTTGAAAACATATTAAGTACTTCTGAGAGTGAAATTTTTAGACCAGGAATTGTGCTTGAAGGTGGGGCGATTGATTCAAATGGTAATGGAACTGTTTTAACAACTGAACAATGCTTGTTAAATCCAAATAGAAACAAAGATTTAAGTAAAGAACAAAACGAACAATATCTGAAAGACTATCTAGGGGCAGAAAATATAATTTGGCTTAAAGATGGTTTAATAAATGATCACACAGATGGCCATATTGATGAAATAGCACGCTTTGTGGCGCCTGATACGATTGTTTGTGTTTATGAAAATGATGAAAATGACCCCAATTATGCAATTTTAGATTTGAATTACAAAATTTTAGAAAGGGCAGTTGATAAAAATGGTAACAAATTCAAGGTTATAAAGTTGCCAATGCCTCACATGAGCTATGACAATAGCGAGAAAGCTCCAGTTTCATATGCTAATTTTTATATTGGGAATACTGTTATTTTGATGTCAGTATTTAATGATGCAAATGATGATAAGGCCAAAGAAATTATTCAATCATTATTTCCAAATCGTAAAGTTATCGGAATTGATTGCTCAAAAGTTATATATGGTGGAGGGGCGATACATTGCATGACTATGCAGCAGCCATAAAAATTAATAAAGTATTTCTTAGTTTCTTTAAAAAGTAAATTTGGAGTATAATATAAATATATGACATGGTTTTTTATTGCACTTGGAGCTCCATTCTTATGGGCAATCGTAAATATTGCTGATCAATTTCTGGTCTCAAAATATTCTGAGAAAGATAAGAAAAGATCATCAGGTGGTCTCGTTTTGTTTTCGAGTTTAATTGGTATTTTTATTGCACTCGGAATCGGAATATTTACACCAAATGTTTTTAGTATAATTTTTTTAGATAAATTTCTTTTAATTATTGCTGGTGGTTTATCTGTTGTATGGATAATTTTGTATTTATACGCAATTGAAATTGAAAATATTTCGGTTATTGTTCCTTGGTTTTTGACCGTTCCGATATTTGGATATATTTTAGGATATATTTTTCTAGGAGAAACTTTAACTTTTCACCAAATACTCGGCTCTATAGTTGTATTTTTGGGTTTAATTTTGATTTCAATTGATTTTTTTGAAAAAAAAGAAAAAAGTGGTACAAAGCGACAAATAATAATTTATATGCTTTCCGCCTCGATTATCGTGGCAATCGCAGGTATAATTTTTAAATACGTTACAATTGAAGGTGATTTTTGGGTTTCTTCATTTTGGGAATATATTGGTCTTGGGGGAGTAGGATTAATTTTGTATATATTTGTTCCCAAATATCGAAATGAATTTATGAGCATGAATAGAAGTGGCGGCAAAAATATTTTTATTATGAATATTATAAGTGAGCTGATGACAATCTTTGGTAATCTGCTTACTAATTTTGCCTTATTACTTGCTCCGGTTGCCATGGTTTATCTTGTTGGTAGTTTCCAGCCGGCAATAGTTTTACTTTTGATTATAATTGGAACTAAATTTTTTCCTCACATTATAAAAGAAAATATATCTTCCAAAGTTTTAATACAAAAAATAATAGCAATTATTATTATGGTGGTAGGTAGTGTATTTCTATTTACATAATTTAGTGTTATAATTATAAAACAAGAGCAGTACATGATAGAAAAACTAAAATGGATAAACCGTGGGATTACAAAAAAATAATGTCAGATAAAGATCTTTTTAATAAAAAAATTTATACACCTCTTTCTGATGCAATAAAAAAATTAGAAAAAAGGCAAAAAAATCCGAAGATTATTGAAATGATTGAAAAGCTATTGAATGGAGATATTCCAGAACCATTTAAGAAAATAGGTAAATATGGAGTAAGCGAGAAACAAATTGCTACTCCAAGCTACGATTCAAAATGGTTTATGGAATTAATGAGAGACAATGGACTTACTGCTGTTTTTTCTGAATTTCATAGTGATAAATTTACTTCAAATAATGATTTTAAACATTCATTAGGTCAATTACATATTCATCATGATTGCAATGATAAAAAAGGAAATAATATAGAAGAAAAAATAACAATTATAGATTTTAATAAGTCTAATGGAAAGCAAATAAAAGATGTAAAAACACTTTGGGGGGAACCATTAATTGACTTTCACAAACGACTTTTTAATATTTGTGGCTATAGAACTGATAATGTCATATTTCATGATTATTCAGATTGGTTAAATAGAAATGGAAAAACTGCTGAAAAGTATTATGAAAAAGACTTATTATTGTACATATGCCATGGTATTTTATTTGAAAATTTTTTATTAAAAGGAGAAGATGGAAAGTTTACTAGAGAGGTATTTTTGCCAGCATTTGAAAAAGTTATTAAAACAACTGGCTTAAAACCTTTAATAGTCCCTATTCCTCCTATGGACAACGAAGAAGATACTCATTGGGTTTCTTATAATAAGAAAATTAAACCACATATAAAAGAAAAAAGTGTATAATATTATAATTATAAATTAATTAAACAATAAAATGGAAAAGAAAAACAAGGTTTTATTTATGATTACGATTCTATTGATTATTATTGTCTCAATAGTTACTTATTACAGTATTTTTATATCGCATAATTACGTAATTACTTTTGAAGTTCCCTGTGATCCAAATTTGGAAAGTTGTTTTGTTGTTGGATGTGATTCAACTCAAAGTGAAGATTGTAAAACAAATTCATCTGACTATTATAAATTAATCGAGAGAAAAGCATCAGACGTTATGAAATGTGGTAGTGAAAATTTTGAATGTTTAGTTTGTAAAGAAAGCGAAATAAATTGTAATGTAATTTTATGCGATCCACAAGATGTAGAAAGTATTTGTAGTAACTTATGAAATACAAAATATTTTACCTTGGACTGAATAATGAAACTCTAGTTTTGTTAAGTAAGAATGAAAATCTTAAGGTAATCGGAGTTAGTTATTTTGAGTATTTTAATCATCTTACAATTAATCCTTTTGATTATATTTTTATATTAGTCTATCTTTTACACAAAAATAATAAATTTAAAAAATTAAAGATGTTTCTTTTTATGATTTGGGACAAAATTTATTTTTTCTCAAGTAAAATGTATAAAGATAACATAGAATATTTAAAATCAATATTAGATAATCAAATTACAATCATCGATACCGAAAATTCAAGTTATTTTTACTCATTTATTAAAAAAAATGAAATTGATTTAATTGTTATAAATTCGTGGGGGATTATTCCTAATGAAATTTTAACTTTGCCAAAATTTAAAACATTAAATATACACCCTTCAATGTTACCTATGTATCGAGGAGCTCTTCCAACCCTATGGTCACTTAAAAATAATGATGAAAAATCTGCATTAACATATATATTATTGAATGAATATATTGATGATGGAATAATTATTGGTCAACATCAATTTGGTATAGAAAAGTCTGATAATTGGTATGATTTAGAAAAAAAGATTTCAAATATATTAAAACTTACTTTAATTCCTGATATTTTATGTTATTTAGATGGCAGTTATAAAGTAATTACAAATAAGATTGAACCGTCATATACTGGTTTTTATTTTAAATATAATAATATTGATTTGCTTACAGAAAATAATAAAGATATTTATAACAAAGTTGGATTATATCCTTATATTGAACCATTTTTTTATTGTCATGTGATGCTTTTAAATAAAAGAATAAAAATTAAAAAAGTATTTTATTGTAAAAAGCGTGTAAATATAGATACTCCTGGAAAGATATCTTTGGGTTTAGGTTTTATACTTTTCCATACAAAAGATGGTATACTTAAATCGCGCCTTTTTAAAGATATTAGTTTTTGTGATAGTGTTTTTATTATTTTTAATAAAATTATTCATAATATATGATTTGCCCCAATTACCCAAAACCAGTTTTATTATTTTTTTCCGAACAAGTTCCTCCTTTATTGTATTATTCCCATATACCAATTATTCTCGCTAGTATTTTTATAGGCATTTTTATTATTATCAAAGATAAAAGATCTAAACTAAGTATTGCACTTGCAACGCCACTATTTTTATTTTCCGTTTGGCTTATTTTTGATCTCATTACATGGACAAGTAATTCTAGTGATAACATAATGTTTGTTTGGTCATTTTTTGGTATTTTATTTATTTTAATCAATTTCTATTTTTTACGTTTTTTATATAAATTTATTGACAATAAAGAGGTTCCATTTTTTCTTTCGTTGACTTTTTTTGTTTTATCATTACCAATTATATTTTTAACTCCTAGTGTTTTTAATTTGAATGGTTTTGATTTATCTTCATGTAGTTCAATTGAGGGAAACTATTTTCTTAATTATTACTATACTGTTGGAGTATTAATTTATTTATATATCTGTTTTTTTGTAATTAATCGTTACAAAACATCAGATACTTTTTTTAAATCAAAAATATTGTTTACAGGAGGGGGAACTATATTGTTTTTAACATTTTTCTTTTCAACTGGAATTGCTGTTACAGTGCTAAAAAGTTTGAACATTGTAAATGATTATCAAATCGAACAATATGGATTTTTTCCAATAATAATTTTTATAATATTACTTGCTTTAACTGTCATAAAATACAAAATTTTTAATATCAAACTTTTAACCGTACGTGCCTTAATTTTTGGTTTAATTTTCCTGGTTGGGTCACAGTTTTTCTTTATTAAAACTCCAATTAATTTAATTTTAAATAGTGTTACTTTTGTTGGAGTTGTTATATTTGGGATAATGCTTGTTGATTATGTTAAAAAAGAAATTGAACAGAAAGAATTATTGGAGTCATTGACATTAAAACTGGAAAGATCAAATTCAAATTTAGAAGAAGCAAATGAAAAATTGAAAGGATTAGATAAACTTAAAACAGAATTCGTCTCATTAGCCTCACATCAACTAAGAAGCCCACTAACCGCCATTAAGGGTTACGCTTCGATGCTTGCAGATGGTGATTATGGAAATATATCCACGGAAGCAAAAGAGGCAATCACTCGAATATATGAATCAAGTAAAAACCTAGCGATTGTAGTTGAAGATCTACTTAACGTAACAAAAATTGAAGCCGGAGGTATGAAATTTGAAATGGCTCCATTTGATTTATCAGTTGTAGTAGATGATGAAATAAAAGATTTTACACTGGCAGCAGAGAAAAAAGGTTTGAAATTAAATTTCGAGAAAGATGAAAAAAGTCTATACACTGTCAATGGAGATAAAGAAAAGATTAGGCAGATAGTAATTAATTATATTGATAATTCAATTAAATATACTAAAAAAGGGGAAGTTAATGTTTCAGTTAGAAATAGTAATGGCAAGGTTGTATTTTGTGTAAAAGACACTGGTATGGGAATGACAAAAGAAATAAAAGATAGTTTATTCCAAAAATTTTCACGTGGAGATGGAGCTAAAGTTAATTCTACCGGCTCTGGTTTAGGACTTTATCTTGCAAAA
>CAZQOL010000014.1:11138-16209 GCA_964595185.1 uncultured Candidatus Saccharibacteria bacterium
AACAAATAATTGAAGCCCATAAGGGAAGGGTTTGGGTAGAATCGGATGGTATAGGCAAGGGCTCTGCTTTCTTTGTAGAGATGAATGAAGCGAAATAATTAATAATTACTGATTACCAATTATTAATTAAAGAAATCAAAAAACTAGTTCTTGTCTTGTTTTTTGATTTAGATTTTAGAAATTTTCGGACCTGTATCTGTATCTTTTACTTCGTAACCAAGAGAATTAATTTGATTTCTTAACTCATCACTTTTCGTCCAATCCTTTTCATTGCGAACAATTTCTCTTTCATTTACTAATTTTATTATTTCAGTTGGAATAATTTCATCTTCTATTTTATCTAGATCAAGTCCTAATACTTTATCAAAATCAAGAATCGTAGCTAATTTATCTTCATTTGAAATTCCATATTTAAATATTTCATTGACAGTGACAAGAGCCTTGGGAATATTTAAATCATCATTTATATTATTTAAAAATCTCTCTTTGAGCTCCAAGTTTACAGTACCAATTGTGGTGCCAAGAATTTTAATTTTATTAACTAAATTATTATATCCATTTAAAGCCGCTGTCTCAATTTCAGAATTCCATTCCATTTTTTTTCTATAATGAATTGAAAATGTTGCAAAGCGATAAACAAGTGGATTTATATTTTTATCTACAAATTCACTTTTAAGTGTTAAAAAATTACCAGTACTTTTTGCCATTCTTTCACCATTTTTAATATTGAGAAATAGTCCATGAAGCCAATACTTAACCCAAGGTGTTTTCCCTGTAGCGGCTTCGGTTTGAGCAAGCTCGTTTGTATGATGCAAATTAATGAAATCTTCTCCTCCACAATGTATATCAAACTGTTCACCAAGGTATTTTACGCTCATTGCTGAGCATTCTATATGCCAACCTGGAAATCCTACACCCCAGGGACTTTTCCATTCCATTTGACGCTTTGAATCACTCGGCGAAAATTTCCACAAAGCAAAGTCAGTTGCATTTTTCTTTTCATTATTAATTTCAATTCGAGCCCCTTCTCTTAATGATTCTAATTTTTGATGCGATAATTTTGAATAATTATCCACCTTGGAAGTGTCAAAATAAATACCGTCACTTGTTTTATAGGTAAAACCTTTCTTTTCCAATGTTTCTATCATTAGTATTTGCTCAGGGATATTATCTGTTGCCTTACAAAATATTTCTGGATGAATAATATTTAAATTTTTTAAATCCTCTTTAAATTTTGTTGTATAAAATTCTGCAATTTCCCAGGCACTTTTATTTTCTTTTTGTGATTCTTTTTCTATTTTATCTTCACCCATATCACGGTCGCCAGTTAAATGACCAACATCTGTAATATTCATGACATGCTTAACATCGTATCCATTATATAAAAGCGTTCTTTTTAGGATATCTTCAAAGATATATGTCCGCATATTTCCCAAGTGAGCATAATTATAAACTGTTGGGCCACAAGTATACATGCCGACATGATTGCCGTTGATTGGAATGAATTCTTCTTTTTCTCTGGATAAGGTATTAAATATTACTAAAGACATAAATTAATATAAGTATTATGGCACTTAATAAGACAAAGAACAATGTTTTAAACAATTTAAGTTTTTTGGTTATTTTGGAAATACTTTTTTGATAATTTTTAGCAATTGAGTCAAATGTAATTAATTGTTTTTCGGAATTAGTATAGAGACTTTTTAATATATAAGTAAATAGAAGTCTGTTGTTATCGATTATTAATTTGTTATTACTAATAATATTTAATTCTATTTCTTTAAAAAATTCAACAAGATAATTGGTCGGTCTACTGTGGGTACTAATTATGAAGTCATCATGAACAATAAATATCAGTTTATCTCCCGAAGTATTATTTTGAGATAACAAAGGTAATTGAGCAAAAATATAGTTATGATCAGAATATATTTTATCATCATCACTTTCAATTTTAAACATATCCTTGATATATTCCGGTATAGTGTATTCTTCAAAAACATGCTCTAGCTCTTCATTGTTGGATTTTTCTAAATCAATCCAAATTAACTCTTTGTGACTATATTTTGAAATCATATAAGTTGTATTATACATTCAAGGGAGGTATTTACAAAATCAGATAAATATATAAAGGGCTTGCATTTTTACCAATTTTTGTGTAATATACCTCTATTGATAGATTTCATTGTATTTGGAATTTATTTAATGAATATAATTTATGACAAAAGCAGTTACAAAGACAAAAAAAGTTAAGACGACAATCCCAGAAAGCAAAGAATTTGCTGTTATTTTTACTGGTGGAAAGCAATATAAAGTGGCTGTTGGAGATGTCTTAAAAGTTGAAAAAATTGATGGAGATTTCAAACCTGGAGATAAAGTTATATTTGATAAGGTTTTACTTGTTGACAATGGCACAGACACTACAATCGGAACTCCATTTATTGAGAAAGCAAAGGTAGAATCAATATTTCAAAGAGAAGCAAAAGCAAAAACTGTTAATGTAGTTAAATATAAACAAAAGAGTCGATATTTGAAGAGGAATGGCCATCGACAAATTTTTACTGAAGTTAAAATTTCATCTATTAAATAAAAAAACTCCTAAGGGAGTTTTTTTATTGGCGATTTGCAAGAGCATTTTTGATTGTCTCGTTATCAGAATATTCAAGCTCAGTGCCAGTAGATAGTCCACGCCCAAGAGAAACAATTTTAAAATTATATTTTTCCAATAGCGGAGAGATTTTTTCTCGTAAATACATGTCAGTATGTTCACCTTGAGGATTAAGAGACAAGGCAATTATTATTTCTTTTAGTTTATTATTTTTTGCTCGATTTTCGATCGTACTTAATAATTCTTTCAATCTAAGAAAGCTCGGAGTTTCTTTTGTCACGATTGGAGCTAGTCCTCCTAATATAAAATACATACCTGAATAGTTTTTGCTTTTTTTGATATTTTCAAAGTCTGCATCTTTTTCAATTATCAAGAGTGTAGATTTATCAGTTTTTGGATCTTTACACGTATTACAAAGTTGGTCTTTATCTCCTTGAAAAAATAAATAACAAGAAGGACATTGATGAATTATTTCTTTCAACGATAAAATATTATCTCCTAATTCCTTAACATATGTTGGATGTTTGTGTAATAAGAAATAGACAAAACGCTTGGCTTGTCGTTCTCCGATGCCAGGAAATTCTTTAAAATATGCAGCTAATTTTTCAATTGGATCTTGCATTCTATTTTTTAAAATTGGTCAATGGCTGTTTCGCTTCCACCACCGAAGCTACCTGTACCGGTCTTATCGATTGAGACAAAAGTAGTTGATTTCTCTTCAAAGTATAAATCAACTTTTCCAACTGGACCGTTTCGATGTTTTTCAATTAATATTTCGGCTATATTTGTTTTTTCACTTTCATCTTTTCCTTTATCTTCACGATGAATAAACATGACAATATCGGCATCTTGCTCAATAGAACCTGAGTCACGAAGGTCAGATAGTCGAGGACGGCCTCCACGAGATTCAACAGCACGAGAAAGTTGGGACAAGGCTAAAACCGGGACATCGAATTCTTTTGCCAAGGCTTTCAATGATCTTGAAATTTCGGTCACTTGATTAACCATGTTGTCATAATTTTTTGAAGTTGACATTAATTGTAAGTAGTCAACAATGATTAATCCAATACCATGTTCGGCTCTAATCCGACGACATACTGAACGCATACGGATGATAGAATTACCAGCCATATCATCAACGAAAATTGGAGCTTTAGATAAACTATCAAGTGAGTCACGAATTTTCGCAAACTCACCTTCAGATGATAAATTTCCAGTTCTTAAATTCCAAGCATTTACCTTAGACTGTGCCGCCAATAATCTATCAACTAATTGCTGTGTACTCATTTCAAGAGAAAAAATTATCGTAGGTGTTCCATTGTTAAGTGCCGCCTGACGAGCAATATCTAAGGCTAAAGTAGTTTTACCCATCGAAGGACGAGCAGCTAAAATAATTAAATCAGATTTTTGCAGTCCTGAAAGATATTGATCAAGGTCATGAAAACCAGTTGGCACCCCACGCAATTCACCTTTATTTTCGTGTAACTTTTCAAGTCTATCCCAAGCTTCAGGTAAACTATCTTTTAAAGAGGAAAATGCATGACCACCAGCATTATTATTGATTCCCATCATTCTTTTTTCAGCCTGATCTAAAATATCGAAAACATCTTCAACTTCTTCACGAAAACCAAGTTCAGAAATATGATCTCCGGCCTCGATTATTTTTCTTAAAATATGTTTTTTATTTACGACATCGGCATAATATTTAATATTAGTTGAAGCGGGGACAGAATTTGTTAATTCGCCCAAATAACTACTTCCGCCGATTTGATCGAGCAATCCTTTTTCTTCCAATTTATGAGAGAGGGAAAGAATATCTATTGGTTCACCTTTACTTGAAAGCTCAAGCATTATTTTATAGATTTGAGAATGTTTTCCAGCATAAAAGGAGTCTCCGTTGATGATATCGTTTATTTCATGAACGGCTCCAGGACGAAGCATAATTGAACCTAAAATAGCTTTTTCGGCATCTATACTTTGTGGAGGTATTCTTAGTTTTGTTTTTTTATCCATGCAAAGTATTGTATCAGCTATATTAGAAGTCTCAAAATCGCTTATTCGGATAAAGATGTGATTAATATGTGCAAAACTATTAGTTTTTTGGTATTATATACAGTATGAAAAAACGATTATTATCAGGAGTTCAACCATCAGGCACAATACATATTGGTAACTATTTTGGGGCTATTAAGCAATTTGTTGATTTACAAGATGAATATGATTCAGTTATTTTTATCGCTGATCTACATGCGGTAACTACAATTCAAAATAAAAAAGAACTTTCCGAGAATATTATAAATGTTGCGCTTGATTATTTAGCATGTGGACTTGATCCCAAAAAGGTTTGTCTATTCAAACAATCAGACGTAATTGAAGTAACAGAACTTGCATGGTATTTTAATTGTATTACTACGATGCCATTTTTAGAGAGAGCCACAGCTTATAAAGATGCTAACCAAAAAGCCA
>CAZQOL010000014.1:16219-16488 GCA_964595185.1 uncultured Candidatus Saccharibacteria bacterium
CGATGTAGTACCTGTCGGTGAAGATCAAAAACAGCATGTTGAATATGCTCGTGACATTGCTTTGAAATTTAATCACATCTATGGAGAAACTTTCAAACTACCAGAGCCATTAATTCTAAAAAATGTGGCAATTGTTCCAGGAATAGACGGGAGAAAAATGAGTAAGAGTTATAAAAATACTATACCTCTTTTTGGAACAGATGAAGAAATAAAAAAAGCTGTGATGAGTATCGTTACTGATTCAAAGAACCCCGATGAGCCAAAAGACC
>CAZQOL010000015.1:0-4684 GCA_964595185.1 uncultured Candidatus Saccharibacteria bacterium
TGGGTTCTTACCAATCTTTTTTGCGCAAACCATCGCCACATTCGTCGAATAATCTCCGTTCTTGAAATCCTCAGGGTGCTCAATAGAAAAATTAACCTCTTCATTAATTCCAAGATTTTTTAAAGCATTTTGTATTTGTTTCTTAATTTCTTCTTTCATCAATAATTATTTTTACTTCTTCCCCGTTGAGCCAAACGCCCCCATCCCCCGAGAAGACTCATTTAATGTGTCCGTTTCTTCAATCTCTGCAATTCTTCTACAGTATAAGGTTCACTTCCAAGATTTACAAGGTGAGTGTTATATTCCCCCCTATAACCCGCATCAAAAACTCCTCCCATATGAATAAGCCCAGCTTTTGAAATACTGGATTTGTCCATCACAATCCCTGCATTTCCTTCTGGAAATTCCAGAGCAAAACCATGAAAAAATCGATAGTGCCCCATTGGAGGGATTGTAACTATTTCCATGGAATACAAATCCATCCCCACATCACCAGGGTGTGCGTAATTTGGTAATTTTGCTCCTTCTTTTAATTTTTTAATTTTTATTTTCATATTGTTTTAATATTTTTATATATTCTTCAAAACCATTCATAAAAATTTCTGGTTTTTCACTTAATAATTTATTCAATTCATCTTCACTAAACCATTTTATTTGTTCTACTTCCTCTTCTTGTTTTACAAATTCATAATTACAATCAACATTTGCTGTAAAAAAATATCCGAAAAAATTAAGCAACCGAATTTTAGGACCTTTATTAAAAATTACCCCTTTTAATCCAATTTCCTCTTCCGCTTCTCTTATTATACACGATTCACAAGTCTCACCTTCTTCTACAACTCCGCCTGCTGCCGGGCCCCACAATCCTGGACTGTATTTTTTGGTTTTAGATCTTTGAGAGAGTAAAATATTTCCATCTTTATCTGTAATCCAAAGACCAGTTGCGCGGACAATATCCCCTGGATTAGTATTTTCTCTGTCCTTATACTCTATTATTTCATCTTGTTCGTTTACAATAGGTATTTTCATAAGCTATTCTTTCATTAAAATTTTAAACGACACGATATTTTTTTCTCCTGGTTTAATTTTTGCAGGGTCGGAAATAATACTACCAACACTTCTCATAACTGGCTCAATACAAATAAAATCTTTCCCCGCTTGTGACCAAACCCAGATTTCTTTATACTCTTTTGAAATTTCAAATACAAGAGTCCCTAAATTCGGTATGTATATTTCTGTTGGTACCCCAGGGTTATCTATTGATATATATTCATCATTAGCCCATTTTTCAGTTTGGCCTTCAATAATTTCTCCCCCAGGAAAATTAAATTTAATATTCTTTTTTTCATCATTCGGAACTTTAAAATATGGGTGCAATCCGCTTGAAATTTGCATCTCTTTATCTTTTTCTAGATTTTCTGTTATTTGGGTAATTGAAAAAGATTTATCAGTATCAAATTCGGCCTTAATTGTTAATTTGAATTTATAGGGATAAATTTTTTCCGTTTCCTCGTTTGAATTTAAAGTTTCTATAAAACCATTATCTGTTGTCTTGGCCTCCCATTTTTTATCTCTAGCAAATCCATGTCGTTTTAAATTTTTTAATTCACCTTCCTGTAATTCTTCCGGTATTGCCCCAGCGTTTGGGAAAAGAATCTGAATGCCTCCTCTAACAGAGTTTTCAATATTATTAAATGTCTCATTATCTAAAGATAAAATCTCTTTTCCACTGAATTTTATCGATGTGATAATTCCTCCTCGTTCCAAACAATACGAAGTCTCATTCCCTGTATTGGTTTTTACCGTCTCAATTTTTAATTCGGGCCTATTTTTTTGTAGAAATGAATTCATTTATTATTTCAATATTTTTTTAACTTCTTTATAAACCATTTCATGTACCTGTTCACGTGATAAAATTTTTCCTTTTTCTGAACATTCTATCTTTTTAAAATTTGGAATTTCTTTTTCCAATTTAAGAGCACTTTTTCGAGAATTGATCAAAAAGTTGATATCACTTTCGTGTACATCTTTTTTCTTCTTTAAATAGGCTCTCTTCATTTTACTACTATCTCGCTTTTTTAAAAGTTCTAAAACAATTTTTATTGGAAGACTTAAATAAAAAGTAAGATCCGGACGAGGAAGACCAAAAACTTCATACTCCATCTGATTCAACCATTTTATAAAATCAGCTCGCTTTTTGGCACTTTTAACTTTGCCTCCTTGATGAATCTGATTTGCTGAGACATAACGATTGGCAATGATAATATATCCCTTATCCAACCACTCCCTCATTTCTTTACTTGATTCCCATCTGTCGGCTGCAAACAAAACAGAAACAATCTTCGGATGAGTATTCAAAAAATTATAATATTGCTCAGAAAGACAGTGGCCAATAAATTTACCAAAGAAATTTTTATAATATTCAGGAAAATCAACAATTTTTACCTTGTAACCATCTTTCTTTAGATGCTCTGTAAGATAAGCCACCTGCGTCGCCTTTCCACTTCCATCTGTTCCATCTATAACTATTAGTTTTCCTTTTTTCTCATTCTTTATCATAATAATTTTTATTATTCTTATAAGCTTTTATCAGAATTTCTGACGGATAAAATCGAGGTGATGGCAAATTATTTAAATCATACCAACCCCAATCTCCAATCCTCTCTTCTGGTGAATCTTTTGGTTCACCACTTTCCCATTCGGCCGTCATTCCTACCAAAATATCTTGACGATCTACATGATTACAATAATTTGCTAAGCATAAAAATTTAATATTTTTTATCTGAATGCCTGCTTCTTCAAGTGTCTCTCTCTTTGCGCAGTTTTCAAATGAATCAAGATATTCTAGATGTCCACCCGTAAAAGAAAACTCCCCATCCCCATGCCTACCCCTCCTTTTACCCATTAAAACTTTCCCTTCTTTAAAGATCATTACTCCGACGCATGGTTTTATTTTTTGTCTTTCGTTTTCCATCTTATTTCATCTTCACTTCTTTTAATTTATTCTCATAAATTTCTCTATAAATCTCGGGCTTAAATAAACGTAAATATTCTGCTAACTTAGATTTTATTTTCTTTTCTTCAAAATTATATTTTCGAGCAAATTCTTTAATTTTTAATCTGGTTTCTTCAGATTGCTCCTCATTCTCAACCATTACTTCTATTTCACACATTTTATAATCGAAGTTTGTTTTATCTACATCAATAATAAATCCATCTTTCTCATATTCATCTCTAAATGTTTCAAACTCGCCAATAATTTCAAGTTTATTGTTTACGAAACTTTCTAAATCTTCGTTTATATTTAAATAAGCCTCAATTTCCTTTTTATCTACTACTTCACCACGAGCTCTCCATTTATTTTTTACTTTCAACTCAAAAGAGTTGTTCCTTTTTCGTAATTTAATTGATTTCTTAAGTAATCTAAAATCTGGATAATCATAATAAATATCATGATTTACTTTTTTGCCAATAAAATCACTTCCTTCTAATAGTAATTTTAATTGCTCTTCGGATGGTTGATATTTCTCTTCTACTTCTGTGTTCATATGGATAATTCTTTTAAAGCTTCTCGTGCGTAAAATAAAACATTCGGCACAAGTTCCATTTTTTCTAATTCATCTTTTGAAACCCAACAAGTTTCAGCTTTTTCTTTTTCATTTAACGGTTCAAGTATTTTATCTGTCTCTGAAACAGCAAAATATACTAAAACAATATGCTGATGAGTATCACTGACAGGATGTATCCCTAAATATTTTGGTGGAATTAAATCTCGATGTCCTCTATTTTCTAGACCACCATTAGCCTCTCCTTTCGTGTGGCCAACAAGTTTAATATCGAGTCCTACTTCTTCTTTCACTTCTCGAATTGCGGCTTGTTCTGGAGTTTCATCTAATTCAATATGACCACCAACTGACAACCAGATATCATATTTTTCATGCCTACGTAAGAGAATCTTGTTTTTATAAACAATAAATACCTCTACTGTATAATCAATTTTTTCGTTAATATGTGCCATATTATTTACTTCTTAAAATTTTATCCATCTTATTAGCAATATTTATCATATCCTTCTCCTTTTTTCCTCTTGTTGTTTCAGAACATGTGCCAAGACGAATTCCTGACGGATCCATTACACTCCGTGTATCTCCTGGAATTGTATTCATGTTAACGATAATTCCTGCTTTTTCTAATTTAATACTTGCTTCTTTACCAGAAATTCCGTTTCCGTTCATCCATGTATCCATCAATATTAAATGTGAGTCTGTTCCACCTGAGATAATATGCCACCCTAACTTTTGTAATTCGAGTGCTAAGATTTTAGCATTCTTCACTACTTGCTTTGCATATTTCTTAAATTCGGGTTTCATTGCTTCGACAAGTGCGACAGCAACTCCAGCAATATTATTTTCATGTGGTCCGCCAAATAGCCCCGGGATAACCATCTTGTCTAATTTTTTATCAAAACCCCGATCATCTTTTTTTACAAACAAAATTGCTTGCCTTGGCCCACGTAAAGATTTATGAGTTGTTGTCATGACAGAATCAGCATATGTAAATGGAGAAGGATAAACACCACCAGCGATCAAACCGGCAAAGTGTGAAATATCAGCATGAAGCAGTGCCCCGCATGCATCTGCGATTTCTCTAAATTTTTTAAAATCCACAGTTCGAGGATAAGCGG
>CAZQOL010000015.1:4694-11830 GCA_964595185.1 uncultured Candidatus Saccharibacteria bacterium
ACCAAAACGCTTGAAATCTATTATTTGAGAGTAGGCTGTAAAACCACAAACAATAATATCTGGCTTCTCAGCAATAGCCAATTTTTTTAAAGCCTCATAATCAATAACTTCAGTTTTAGAATCGAGTTCAAATTGGACTGGCTTCCAAAGTTTCCCCGTCATGGAAAGTGGATGCCCATGAGTTAAGTGCCCACCTGAAGTTAATTTCATTCCCATAATTTTTCCTCCAATTGGAACAAGAGCCGAGTATAAAGCAAAGTTTGCAGGCGATCCTGAAAGAAGCTGGACATTCACATGCCAGTCCTCTTTCTTCAATTTAAAAAGTTTAAGGGCACGGTCCATACAAAGTGTTTCAACTTTATCTATTATTTCATTGCCACCATAATACCTCCGCCCTGGGTAACCTTCTGCATATTTATTTGTTAGTTTTGAACCTACGGCTTTCAGAACATCATCTGATACATAGTTCTCTGAAGCGATAAGATTTATAACACTTTTCTGCCTTTTTTCTTCGGCTTTTATGAGCTTTTCAATTTGTTTATCTTTCATATTATTGGTGGTTTAGATTGGTAATGTATTGATTTTATCACAATTAATAAAAAAGGAGAAAAACACCATAATTAGTAAATTTTGAAAAAACTCTACGACAGGATATAATGGACAAATGAGAAGCTATCTAAACATTGTTGAAAAAATATTAAAAGAGGGTAAAAAAATTTCAACCAGGCAAGGTACTCCAGCTTACACAATTGCTGGTGCTATATTTGAACATGATATGTCAAAAGGATTCCCATTATTAACCACAAAGAAAGTTCCATTTCGTTTAGTGGCAAATGAACTAGAGTTTTTTATTAACGGAATAACAGATAAAAAATGGCTACAAGATCATAATAATCATATATGGGACGAGTGGGCAAAACCACAACTAGCGAAATATGGACACGACGAAGAATCAAAAAAGAGAATGCTAGAAGAAAGAGACTTAGGTCCAATCTATGGTTTTCAGTGGCGACATTTTAATGCACCATATGAAAACTATAATACTGATTATACTGGGAAAGGTATTGATCAATTAAAAAATGTAGTAGAAACATTAAAAAATAATCCCCGTGATCGTCGAATGATTGTTAGTGCTTGGAATCCACAACAATTTGGTGAGATGGCTCTTCCACCTTGTCATTATTCATTTCAAATAACAGTTATAAACAATAAATTAAATCTCTTGTGGAATCAAAGATCTGTAGATACAATGCTCGGTCTCCCTTTTAATATTGCTAGTTATGCCTTGTTGCTACATTTACTCGCAAAAGAATCGGGGTTGGAAGAAGGTAGACTTGTCGGATTTCTTGCTGATGTACATTTGTTTGAAAACCATATAGATGGTGCAAAAGAACAATTATCCCGTGATCCAGAAAAATTTCCACTTCCAAGGATTGAGACAGAAAATTGGAATTCAATTTTTGATTGGCACGCTGAAAATTCTAAAACTATTAATTACCAAAGTTATGAAAAAATTCCTTTTGAAATAGCAATATGAAATTATGAAAATTTATCTTAGTCATTCAATAAATTTCGATTTTAAAAAAAATCTATACCACCTAATAAAAAAGGAAGATTTCCATAAAAATTTTATTTTTCCTCATGAGAAAAGTGACAAACAGTACCCCGTAAAAAAACTCTTTTCAACAAAAAAATGTGATCTAATTATTGCAGAAATTTCATTACCTTCTACTGGACAAGGAATTGAGCTTGGGTGGGCTAATATTTATAAAATCCCAATAATATGTTTTTATAAAAGTGGAGCGAGTTATTCAAAATCCTTAAATCAAATTTCAAAAAAAATCATTAAATATACTGACAATACAGATTTAATAGAAAAAATAAAAAAAATACTATGATACTATCTATAATTTCAGCCATTGGGAAAAATAATGAAATAGGTAAAAGGAATGCCTTGCTTTGGAATTTACCAGCTGATATGAAACATTTCAAAGAGACAACAAGCGGACATACAGTTATCATGGGACAAAAAACATTTGAATCTCTCGGAACTGGTCCAGACGGTCAGCTTGGCAGACCCCTTCCAAACAGAAGAAATATAATTCTCACAAAAGATGAATTTTTAAAACGAGAAGGGATAGAAATTGTTTATTCGGTTTCAGAACTTATGGATTTACTTCAAAAAACAGAAAGTAAAGATAGTGAATGTTTTATTATCGGTGGAGGCCAAATATATAAATTATTTATTGATATTGCTGACCGCCTGTATATTACCCACGTTGATCAATTCTTTCCTGAAGCTGATACATTCTTCCCGGAAATCGACATCACTAAATGGGAAAAAACTTCTGGTGAAAAATATCCCCGAGATGAAAAAAATAACTACGATCTGGAGTTTGCAATATATAATAAAAAATAAAACCCTCACATGAGGGTTTTATTTTTTATTTACTATTTAATTTTTCTATCAATTCATCTATCTGTCTATATAGATCATCAAAGGTCCCATTATTATCGAGAGTATAATCTGCCATTCCAATACATTTTATTAAATTCTGCTTATTTGGATCATCTGATTTCATTTCAGTTTCTTCCTGCTCAATAAATTTTTCTAAACTCACATTATCACTTTGTGAGTTATTCCTTATCTGTATTCGATTATATCTTGTTTTCTGTTCGGCAAATACAGCGAACAAAAAGAACTTGCCTTTCTTTTTAAGGGATTCAATTTCGCCGACAGTTCTTAAACTTTCCAAGACACAATTTTTATCAGAATTTTGACCCATCTTAAAAAGTTCTTCAGCCACATAACTAGGTCCATAATTTTTTCTAAGATCATTCGCCACCAAAACCATATTATCTCTTGTTATTGGTAGACCTCTTTTTTCTATCTCTTTGTTTATAACATCTTCTCGTGCCGAAAAATGAACAAACCCTTTATTTTTTACAAGGTAATCAACAATAGTTCCCTTTCCCGCACCAATTGTTCCCGTTATTCCGATAATTATTTTATTATTCATATTATTTCATGTTGGAGTAAGTCTCCATTTCAGCATTTAGCAAAATAAATTCAACCTTAGCTTCTTTAAAAATTTCTTTACTTCGTACACCACCATGATAATCTTTCATAGCCACCACTCTTTCGATTCCAGCATTAATAATACTTTGAGCACACTTATAGCAAGGAACCATCTTGCAATATAATGTCCCTCCTTCAACTGCCACCCCAACCCGAGCAGCATTGTTTATAGCATTTTGTTCAGCATGACTTGTTCTAATACAATGCTTAGAAACAGTTCCATCCTCCTGAGTAACCGTATGCATTTCGTGCCCCACTTCATCACAACTTGGAAGCCCGGCTGGTGCCCCAACATAACCCGTTGCCAAAATTCTTTTATTCTTAGTTATAACACAACCTGCCCTTCCTCTATCGCAGGTACCTCTAGTCCCTACCATTTCAGCTAATTGAACAAAATATTCATCCCATGATGGTCTTATAAAATTATTTTTTTCTTCCATAATATATTATTTAAACTCACCTAATAATAAAAAAACCCAATATCATTCCCACGAAGTTTAAAACTGTGTGAGAAGCTGAAATCAAAACTAAATTTTTATACCTATAATACATCCACGCAAAACCAATCCCAGCAACGAAGGTCAGAGGTAAGACAAAAGCTGAATTGAGATAAATAACGTGCATTAAAGCAAAAACTGCCGCATTTAAAATAATAATAAAAACTGGACTCGAAAATGCTCGACGAAGCATATTCATTAATATTCCACGAAAGACAATCTCTTGAAGGACACTAAGAGGTATAAATAATAATAAAAACTTTAAGTTTTT
This sequence comes from uncultured Candidatus Saccharibacteria bacterium, assembly GCA_964595185.1. Classification (GTDB taxonomy): domain Bacteria; phylum Patescibacteriota; class Minisyncoccia; order Phycocordibacterales; family UBA9973; genus UBA8515. The sequence goes on from CAZQOL010000015.1 coordinate 8,542, forward strand.
CCACCAATTCAAAAATGGCTTCCCTATTTCAAATTCCTCAACTATAAATAAAAAAATTACTCCACCAATTGTAAAAATCAGATAAGGCCAAAAATCTTTTTTCCAGTCATCTTTAATCCCAAAATCACTAGCATTCCATTTTTCAAATCTTGCAACACCATAAATTAAAATGGTTACAAAGAGCAACATCAAAATACGAAAGTTATTTTCTACCACTTTATAATACAGAAGTAATATCGGTATTAAAAATAAATATAGTATCTGTAACCAAACAATTTCTCTTTCTTTTCTGATATTGTTTATACTCTCCATACTATTAATATATCATAAAAAAGAATTATTCGTATCGAAGTGCCTCAATTGGATTTAAATTTGCGGCTCGATGAGCAGGATAATAACCAAATACAATACCAATTAAAGCTGAAACGCCAAAAGCTAAGAATATTGAAGAAATTGAGACTTGGGCTTGTAAAATTCCAAGATATGAGACTCCAAAAGAAATAATCCACCCCAAGGCAACCCCTATTATTCCTCCAATAAAAGTAAGCATTGTTGCCTCAATAAGAAACTGCATATTTATATCTCTTTTCTTGGCCCCAATTGCTTTTCTGAGACCTATCTCTCTTGTTCTTTCGGTCACCGTTGTCAACATCATATTCATAATGCCTATTCCCCCAACCAAAAGTGATATCCCCGCAACCGCAGCCAAAAGCGAAGTGAAGGTCCCAGTGACACTTGTCGCAGTCGCAATGATATCTGCTTGGTTTAAAGTGTTAAAATCTATTTTTGCTTGATCTGTAATTCCATGGAGTTCTGTTAAAAGAGTGGTAATATCCGTCTGAACTTGTGTCGAAGACTCTGAATCAGTAGCTGACACATCAATTTGACTTAAATATTTATTCCCGGATAAATAACGCTGTGCTGTTGTATAAGGAATATAAATAGTATCATCACTATTAGAAAAACCTGAACCTCCCTTTGACTTGGCCACTCCCACAACTTTATATTCAGAACCAGAAATACGAATTTTTTCTCCAACGATATCCGTTGCCCCTTCTCCAAATAAATCATCACGAGTAGTTGAACCGAGCACGGCAACTTTTGCACTAGCTGAAACATTTTGGTCAGAAATAAATTCACCTTCGTCAATTGAGACATTCCTGACTGTTGCATATGATGACTCTGTACCAATGATACTTGTATTTGTATTTGTCCCTGTGGCCACGACTTGTTTACGAGTTGAAACTTCACGAACCACAGCTTCAATATTTTCTACATCTTTTGAAATTGCCTCGGCATCACTTAGGGTTAAACTCTGGGCTCCTCCACGAGAGGCATTTGCACCTCCACCAAAAGAACGCTGGGCTCCAGGCATAACCATAATGAGATTTGCCCCGATTGATTCAATGCTTGAGGAAACTGAGTTCTGAGCTCCTTGACCGATAGCAGTCATTGCAATAACTGAAGCAATCCCAATAATAATACCAAGCATAGTAAGACCCGTTCGGGCTTTGTTGGCCTTTAATGCTGAAAATGTTTCTTGTAATATATCTCTTGTTTTCATTTTATAATTTTTTTAGTATGTAAATTATCATCGCTAACAATAAGACCATCACGAATTGTAATTATTCGATCGGCGTGCTGTGCGACGTCTGGCTCGTGTGTAATTAATATGATCGTCCTGCCAAGTTCTTCGTTTAATTTTTGAAATGTTCCAAGAACGATTTCTCCTGTTTTTGTATCAAGATTTCCAGTTGGTTCATCGGCTAAAATAATTGTGGGGTTATTGACAAGGGCTCGTGCGATAGCGACTCTTTGAATTTGTCCACCCGATAGTTGATTCGATAAATGATAAAAATGTGATTCATCAAGTCCCGCTTGGAAAAGTGCAGTCTTTGCTCTTTTTTCTCTGTCAATAACAGGGATACCATCATAAACAAGAGGCAACATTACATTGCGTAAAACAGTTGTTCGAGGTAATAAATTAAAAGATTGAAAAACAAAACCAATTTTATCTCTGCGAATATCAGCAAGTTCATCATCAGATAATTTAGAGACATCTTTCCCATCAAGAAAATATTTCCCATCCGACGGATTATCGAGAGCTCCAAGAATATGCATCAATGTCGATTTACCAGATCCAGATGGGCCCATAATAGCCACAAATTCACCATCTGAAATGGTAAAACTTACGCCACCAAGAGCTTTGAAAGGCTCTCCTCCTGAATTATATATTTTTGTTATATCATGTACCTCAATCATATTAATTTCTCGGTGGAGCCCCTGCCCCCATTCCTCTTCCACTTACAGAATTTAAAATACTTGGAGCCTTCTCGGTGGATGTTGTTGTGGTACTACTGACATTTGTTTTTAATACAATCTGATCACCTTCGTCGAGACCACTAAGAATTTCTGTTTTTGAATCATCTGACAAGCCAATAGTGATTTCTTTTCTAATTGGTAAAACGGAGGAAGTTATGCCCATTGGACTTTTTGAATCAGGAAGTGGAACTTCAAATATTTCTACATATGTTTTTTTATTTTTATTCTTAATTGCACTACTTGAAATTGTAAGAACATCTTTTTTTTCTTGTGTAGTGATTTCAACATTTGAACTCATTCCAGGTTTAATACGTTCATCTGGAGAATCAAATGCAACTTTTACATTGTAAGTTACCACTCCTGATGATACTGTCCCTAAGGTATCTATCTCAGCCACAACGCCAGTTATTGATAAAGCATCAATCACATCAAAAGTGATAACTGCATCTTGGCCCAATTTAATTGATGTAACATCAACTTCGTTGAAAGGAATAGTAACCAGTTTTTGTTGTGTGATTAGGGATCCAATACTCGAACCTGAAGATTCTCCAACTTTCGCAGAAAGTGTCGCGATGATTCCATCAAATGGAGCATAAATAAAACAATCGTTATAAGCATTTTGTTTTGATTGTAATGATAGCTGTGCCGAGCGAATATCAAGATCATCTGATCCTGCGATTGTATCTTCAAGAGAGACAGTATTTTCTTTTATGTTATTGATTGCCGAGAGCAAACTGTTAACATTGTTATTTGAATCACTCATCCAAGAAGTTATCTCCTCTCTGGTTGAACTTGTATTAGAATTATTCTCATACTCTAAATCATCTACGACCGCATTAAAGGCAGTCTCAGCATTTTTTATAGCGTTCGAAATAATTTTTGATGAGTCATAGGATTTATTTATCAAACTAAGGATTTCTTCTTTGGAACTTGATCTCGATAAAGTTTTATATAATTTAGATATCTC
>CAZQOL010000015.1:11840-16376 GCA_964595185.1 uncultured Candidatus Saccharibacteria bacterium
GTAGCGAATATAAGGGAGGGGGCAGATAGAAAATATTTTCAACATCGCAGAAAATTCTATTGGAAAAAATTGATATAAAGGATTAGGACATTAAACATAGTTGCATTTAGTTTTTATATAATTTAGATATCTCTTCTAAACTTTTTTCGGCATCATAATAACTATTTTCTGCTAATTTAACTTTTAATTTTCCGGCTGAACTCAATCCAGTGATATTTTTATATCCCAAATAACCATCATTACTATAAATATTTTCTAAATCACCAATTGTTAAAGTCATATCAGTAACAAAAGATGAAACGGTATTCCATCCATTATCATAAGACTCTGTCAATCCATTTTCTTTCTGCAGCAAAGTTAGAGAATCTGGTTCTTTTGTTAGTTTGGCTAAACTAATCTGTGCATTTTCAAGCGCTATTTTGGCATCACGAGAATCAACGCTTGCAATCAACTTTACTTTTCGAACTTTATCGCCAACTTTTACACCAACAAAAGTAATATCTCCGGTAGTCTTTGGTTTAAGATCAATAGTATTTGATGCTTCAACTTGTCCGGTACCAGAAACTGTCGTAGTTATATTCCCCAACTTTACTAATTCCGTAACGTATCGAGTTTCTCCACTTGCATTATTTTTTACAAGAAGATAAGCACCAGCAATAATTATTACAACTGCAACCACGCTTATTATTTTATGACTTAAAATATAATTTTTAATTTTTTGTATCATATTTATTAGTTAATTTTATTAATTGGAAATTCTGGTGGAGGAGGAAGAAAACGGATTAATTTAGCTTCTATTTGTCCTTGCGAATTTGGAGACCCAATCACGACAATATGTTCATCGAGCTTCAATTCATCCTTTGAGACAATATCACGCATCCTGCGTATTTCAGTCCGATCATCAATCACTATCACCTTTTCAGTTTGATCTTTTCCGTCAAAAACAACTAGGACCGGTAACTCTACTTTAATAATCTTTCCAATAGCTCCATGGGCATTTGGCATATTTCTAAAATCACCAAATTCTTGCCCTCTCATTCTGAAAGACTCATGTGGTGAACCAAAATTTTTTGTATAATTATCTCCCCAATCACGGCCAAATGAGACTTTTCTATATCCAGCGATCATCCCGGCTTGGAAAATAAAAAACACAATAACTAAAATTCCAAGTGAATAATAAACTATTTTAAAAGTTTTTGAATTAATAATACTTTTGATTTTGTTTTTAAACATATTGTTCTAATAACTTTGTTTTAAATTGATAAGACGCCCGTTTTACTGAAATAAATAAAATGAATAATAAAAATAGAGATATGGCTAAGGTTGCCACAGGTAAAGAATCCACGAGTGAAAGTGTGTATTCTTTCCAATATTTAGCAATAATACCACTATCTGAAAATGCTAAAGAAAGATATTCAAAGAAACCCAATCGAGTCGATTGAATTATCAAACTTTTGATAGAGAAAACACTTCCAAATAGTGATAATATGCTTAAACTCAAATAACTATATTTTTTCCATTTAATTATTTGAGCATTCTTTAATTGGATAGCATCGCAAATATCACCAGAAAGTCGACTTTCTGGATGATATGTAGCTTGCTTGAATAATTTTTGTAAATCTTGTTCCACCTCTATATATACGAACAACTTTCCCCTTTGGTGCAAAAAATAAAACTACTCAATATTTTATTTTTCAAGCTTTTTTCTTAAAATATCTATGATAGCTTTTTGCCAGTATTTCATGGAAAACCAGCCGATGAGTGGTCGTGCGACTATCCGAAGCCAACGTTTATGAATCGCAACTTGATAAGTGTAATCTATTATTGTTCCTTCTGGATCTTGCGAGAGTAAAAATTCTTCATGACCGGAAGTTCCAAATTTTGAGTTTTCATTATCCGAGATAAATCCCTTACCAGGAATGATCTGATATTTCATTTTCACCAAAAATTTTTGACCGAAAGATTTAACTGTCGCCTCCATTTCTAAATTATTACCTTCACGCTTTATAACTTTTATTGATTCCGCAACTTTCGGAAAATATACGGGCCATTTTTCAAAATCAGTCATTATATTAAACACCTCCCCTTGCGGAGCCTTGATCAGCCACTTGCCATGTAAAGTGATGTCTTTCATATAAAAATTATACCACCCGCTTTAAACTTCTACAAAGATAAAACAAGCGATTATTTAAGCATTTCTCTTAATGAAGTTAAGGCGCGGTGATGATAACTCTTTACAGTATTGAGAGGTTTATTTAAAATTCCGCCAATTTCTTTGAAAGTTAGATCCTCTTGATAGTAAAGAATTAATACTTCTTTATAATTACCCGGCAATTTGTCTAGCAATTTATTTAATAATTCTTTATCTTCGAGTTTGATTAAAATTTCATCAGGTAAAATAACTTCATATTCAATATTATCTTCATATCTTTCTTCTTCGCTATCCAGAGTTGAAAAATTTATTGTTTTTTTCTTTCTTAAATAATCAGTAGTAGTATTCCGAGTAATTGTAAAAAGCCAGGTTTTAAAATTCGCTTTTTTCTCGTCATATTTTTTGATGTTTTTCCAAATCTTTATAAATACATCTTGAGTAATATCATTGGCATACTCTACGCCAACAAAACGAGCCGAGAAGTTAAAGATAGTTCCGGTATATTTATTTACCAATTCGCGAAAAGCCCCTTCATCTCCATTGAGGTATTCTTTAATTAAATCATTATCCTCTTTCTCCATTAGTATAATATACTCTCTAATTTGATTTTAGGAAATAAAAATTAAAAAAATACAAATATTTATTTTTTATTGTAATCAGGATGATTTTCTGGGATTGAGTAAATGAAATTAGCGTATCGAGAAAGAGCAAATAAGACACTCGAAAGTCTGTTTAAATATGAAATTGTTTTTGGGTCGATAACTCTCATACCTTCCTCTAAAACTGAAATAACACGCCTTTCTGATTTTCGAGCAAGTGTTCGAGCAAAGTCTAAACCAGAGCTAATAATACTTCCGCCAGAAATAGTAAAAGAAGTAATAGGTGGTAAAATTTCTCCTATTTGGTTAATTATGTTCTCAATTTTATTTAATTCATTTTTACCAACAGACATTTTTGACCCTCCAAGCTCGGCTTGAATAACAAAAAGATTTTGCTGAATATCTTCTATAATTTGACTATACAATATTTTTTTCCCAGCCTTGCTGGAATTTCCAGCAAGGCTGGATTGTTTTTGGGGCTTATCAGCATTGGGTGATTTTGGACGCTGTAAAATAATTTTATCAATCTCTGAATACACTTTCATTATGCCCAAATAGGCATTGAGTTCATCAATAGAACCAAGCGCCTCAATGACTAGAGCACTTTTTGAAATCCGGTTTTGTTTACAATCAAAAAGAGTCGTCGTGCCCTTATCGCCAAAACCAGTATATAAAATATTTTTATCTTTTTTTAAGTGATTCTTTTTAGCCATATTTGAATTATATCATGATTAAAATTTTAATTAAAATATAGGTGGAAGTTGACTAAAAATGAGAAAGTAGTAATATAAAAATGAATATAGTAAAATAAATGTTTAATTCAATAAAAACAATTATTATGGGAAAAAAACATTGTAACGAGAACAGAGACAAGAAAGTCTCTAAAAAAGAAAAGATACGGGAGCTAAAAGAAGCTGCCAGAGAAAGATTCAATGCCCCACCTCCAAAATTTTGTTTTAGGTAAAATAACTAAGCTAGGCTAACTATGTTAAAGCTGGGACTGTATGCCCAGCTTTTTTTATTTATAGTAAATTCCCACCGCTTCACTTATATTTTTATATCCATCTTTTTTTAGAAGCTTGGTTAAATCTTTATTTATTTTACCTATAACGCTTGGTCCTTCATATATCATCCCGGTGATGAGTTGAATCAGAGTTGCTCCCCTTTTTATTTTTTCATATGCATCACTTCCTGTAAATATTCCACCGCAACCGATAATGATAAATCTATGGCCGTATTTTTTATAAACAGCACTTATTAAATTATTCGTAATTTTTTCTGTCGGCTTTCCGCTGAAGTTACCTTTACCCGCTTTTTCGATTTCTCCTTTATCAAACTCTGGATTACTTCGGTCCTTAACTAAATTTGAAAAAATAAAACCCGAAACAAATGAATATCTCTCGGCTACTTCAACTAGTACTAGTGTCTCTTCTTCACTTTTTTCTAAATACATTTTAATAAATACGGGTCTACTAATAGAAAGTTTTTCGAGTTTTGAGAGAAGCAAGTGCAACCCTTCTGGTGTATCAAATTTATTGCTGATATTTTCACTATTAATTAAGTTCGGGCAACTTATATTTAATTCATAATAATCAAAATAATTCTCTTTTATAACTTTTTGGAATGACGATAAAATATCATCTGCCATTTCTTCAAGAGTTCCATATGTTCTATTGGTCGAGCCAATACTTATCCCGAGTGGAATTCTTTTCTTTCTTCGGCTCTCCGAAACTTTAGTGAATGAGGCTTTTATCTTCTCTAAAACAGAATCAATCCCCATGCTCT
>CAZQOL010000016.1:0-15416 GCA_964595185.1 uncultured Candidatus Saccharibacteria bacterium
TTTTGTTTCTGCGGTTCCGGTTGAAAGTACGACAGGTTCATCTTTCCCCTTATCAAAACCAATCACAACAACTTTTGTAGTATGTGTCCCAATGTCTATTCCACAAGTATAATTGTTTTTGATCATAAGAATTAAAATGTTAACTAAATATTTTTAGATATTTCTGCTCTTGCTTATCCATTGTACTACTATGTTCGAAACCTTTCAAATGCAAACAGCCGTGGATAAATAGATATTTCAAAAACTCTGGATATTTCATATCAAATAAATGTGCATCTTTTTTGGCTTTTTGTGGATCTATTGTAATTTCTCCAGAATTTTTGGAATAGGGGAAAGAAAGAATATTGGTTGTTTCGTTTTTGTTTCGATATTTTAAATTAATTTGTTTTTGCTTAGTGGGAGTTAATAAGCTTAGACTCAAGTCATATTTTTCGCCGAGGATTTTATTTTTTATCGAAACAAAGGGCAAGCTTGGAAGCTTGCCCTTTGTTTTGTTTATAATAGTAAAATATACCAAGTCGAGCATAAACATTACTTATGACCTCTTTTCTTTATAAATTTGTTTACCTTTCCTAATTTAAAAAGTTTCTCTTGGTTTTTTTTACGAGCCAACTTTTTTAGAGTAGCAATTTTTACTTTAATCTTGGATTCAGCTCTTTTGTTGTAGCGCTTACTTTTAACCTTCTGAATAATTCCAGATTCTTGAACCTTTCTTGTGAATCTTCGAACGAGATTCATATTGCTTTCATTTGCATTTTTCTTTACTTCAATAACAGTAATCATACCAAAGATAATATCATATTAGATTATTTAAAGCAAATCTTCTGGGTCAACGTTGATTGAAAAAGAGGGAGGTAATTGAGAGAGTTTTTGAGATAAATCTTTATCTAAAATAAATTTATCGTTTGTTGGTAATTGCCAAATTTTAGGGTCAACCTTGATGACAGTATTTGTAATATATGAACCTTTAATTTTGCTGACAAAGGCACTAAATATTTGTGGTTCATAATTGCCAAGTAACTGCTCGATAAAGTCTCTAGCTTTTTCTGTTTCAGTAGCTGATCCTTCATAAGTTATCTTTATTAAGCGTTTAAATGGCGGGTACCCAAAATTTTTTCTTTCCAATAAATCTTCTCGGCAAAGTGGTAAAACATTTCCGCTTAAAATATATTGGAGTATTTTATTTTCAGGAATTCTTGTTTGAATAATAATATTGTTTTGAGTTATATAATGTAATTTTTCAATTATATGTAATATTTTTTGTGTAATATTAAAATTTGGAATTGAAAACAAACCGTCAAGTGAGATAACAGCACTTGAATAAATTTCTTTCTGGAAATATGAAAAAACCATTTCTGTTCCGATTAAGATACTTCCAGGATTTTTATTAAATTCGTTAATTGTGTTTTGAGCATCTTTTTGGGTAGGAGTAGTCTCTTTATCTATTTGATAAATTTTTGTTTTTGGAAATATATTTTTAATTTCATCATAGACTTTATCTGTTCCGATTCCAAGGGGAGTTAGATTCCAGCTTGAACAATGCGGGCAAGCAACTTCGGTCTTTTCTTTACGGCCACATTTATTGCACATGAATATCCTGTTGGTTGTGGCTTTATTAGCTGCAATCTGTTTTGACCCATATAAAACAATGGGAGTAGCACAGGAAGGGCATAATAATGTATGTCCGCAGTCATTACAAACTGTAATGGGGGCCAAGCCTTTTCGAATTGTAAAAAGGAAAACTGACTTATTTAGGGAAATTGCTTCTGCTATCATTTTTTTTGTGGCAGATGAAATTGTGGTAAAAATTTTTTTGCCATTTTCATTTACTTCATCTTTCATGTCTATGACAGTTTGGTTTTCAGTTTGAGGCAAACGATAAAGTGGAGAAGATATTTCACCCCATTCACCCTCATCGTGCTTTTGAAGTGTCTCAGGTCTTAAAAGCGTATCACCAAAAATTAATTTGATTTTTTTAGCCGAAGACAAGATTTCGGCAAAATTTCTGATATCGATAAACGGTCTTGATATTTGTTTATATACATCAGAGCTTTCATGTTCTAAAATTATAGTTTTAATGTCGTGGCGAGGAATAGACATAAATATACCAGTTCCAATGATAAGGATCGGATGAGGCTCAGTAATTACGGAATTATAATTATTAATTAGAATTTTATTTGACATATCACTATGAAAAGAAAATACGTATTTTTCAATGCCACGGGCCAACTCTCTATTAAAATGATCAATATCAATGCGAGTTGGAACACAAATAAAGATGGCTTCTTTTTTGGCAAAAGCTTCACGAATTAGGGTTCGGTAAAAAGCTAAACGGTCTGATAAAGCCGCCTGAAAAATTAATTTTTCATGTCCATTTCTATCCTCTATTTCCTCAGTTTGAATAGTTTTATGAATTGTATTTTTTTCTTGTAACTTTTGAAGTTTTTCAATATTTTCGATGAAGGTTGAGGGGAGTAGTGTTTTGATTATTGCTCCAGTATTACTTAATGTGTAATTTTTCATTTTTTGACAAGCAATAAAAAAATCATTATCAAAAAGTAAATTATCACGAATTTTAATTATTTTTTTTAGTTGATAATCGGCACTCTTGATGCTAGATTTTATGTCACGGGCTTCCTCGAGATTAATAACAATAGCTTCAATGTGTCTTGATCTTATTGGCACTGTAACAATGCTACCGATTGGGATTTCGTTTTGAGAAAAATATGACAGATATTCTTTTTGGTAACCTTTTTGAAAAGGGATAACTGTGGCGATATACATATTATTATCGTACCATATTGAACCAAAATAAACATAATTTATAAATTAGAAATTTTATGCTATAATCACTAAGTTATTAAGATAAATTATGGCTATATTCTACAAAAAATTAGGAATTGACTTAGGAACCGCAAACACTCTGGTCTACTTGCCAGGCAAGGGGGTTATTTTGAATGAGCCATCTGTTGTTGCTGTGTCTGAACAAGATAATAATATTTTAGCTATTGGGATTGAAGCAAAAGAAATGATTGGAAAAACACCCGAAAATATAATTGTTTATCGTCCAATGAAGGACGGAGTCATTGCAGATTACAGGGTGACAGAAGCGATGCTTAGATATTTTATTGGAAAAACTCTTGGAAAGTATAATTTATTTAAACCTGACGTCATGGTCTCGGTTCCAGCTGGCATTACTTCAACTGAAAGAAGAGCCGTAGTTGAAGCAGCCATTAGAGCTGGAGCCAAGAACGCTTATGTTGTCAAAGAACCAATACTTGCTGCGATTGGGGCAGGAATTCCAATTCAAGAATCACGAGGTTATATGATAATGGATATAGGTGGCGGGACAACCGATGTGGCCGTGATTGCTCTTGGTGGAATCGTCGCTTCGACTTCGGTTAAATGTGCTGGTGATAAAATTGATCAAGCAATTACTGACTATATTAAAAAAACTTTTAATTTGGCAATTGGGGATAAAACAGCTGAAGCAATAAAGATAAAAATTGGAGCAGCCGTTCCACTTGAGGAAGAATTAATTATAACTGTGAAAGGACGAGATTATATTCAAGGTTTACCTCGAACTGCGCAGATTTCAACGAATGAAATTGTTAGAGCGATCGATAAAGAATTAAGAACGATGATTGGAGCAATTAAAGATGTTCTTTCTCAGACTCCACCTGAATTAGCGGCAGATATTATTGATGATGGAATTATTATGACCGGAGGATCAAGCCAACTCAGAAATTTAGCCGATTTAGTTTATCGCCGAACAGGGGTAAAGGCGCGTGTCGCCGATGAACCACTTTTATGTGTTATTAAGGGAACGGGAGAAGCCCTTAATCACCTAGAAACTTATAAAAAAAGTATATTAAGTAAAAGATAATGAAAATTAATTATAAAAAAACAAAACGAAATATTTTTCGATTATTTTTGTTTGGTTTTGCTGTTGCTGGATTTACCTTTTTGATGGTATATATTGCAATGCAATTTGGGTGGTTGAATGTCCGGGGCTCAGTCTCAGAAAGGAATTCATATTTTAATATTAAAAAAAGTGAGAAAATAAACCCTGAAAATTATAATTTAGTGATAGTTTGTCAGATTAATGTTTTAAATAAATTTGCTCCCCTAACTTCAGTTAATATTTATAAAAACTTAGTCAAAGGAACAAAGGATGAAATAATTTCAAAAATGATTGAAACGGCATCGTTTCGCTTTAAAAATGATTACGCTTTTAATAAAGAAATAAACAGTTGTAAAAATCTTAATAATCAAAAACAAGAATTAAAAGTTTTAACCTCGGCTTACAATTGGGCTGATACTGACCAATGGGCCTTAATGAAAGAAGTATTTATTCGAGATCAAGATGTTATAAAAAAAACGGCTAGCGATGCTAAAATTTCTCCCCGACTTATATTAGGGGGAGTCATTGGTGAGCAGTTTAGGTTTTTTAATAATAGAAGGGAAAGTTTTAAAAGTTACTTTGAACCATTGAAAATTTTAGCTTCACTTTCAAATACCTCTTTTGGTATTGCAGGACTTAAACCTAAAACAATTGGGCAAATAGAAGATAATTTAAAAAATAAAAAATCGCCTTTTTATTTAGGTCCTGATTTTGAACATATAGTTGACCACAATAATGGAGTTGATATTGAGATAGACAGAATGAATCGGATAACTAACACCAAAGACCCGTATTACTCTTATTTATATGTAGGTTTATTTATGAAGCAAATTATTGCACAGTGGCAAAATGCTGGGTTTGATATAAGTGAAAGGCCAGAAATACTGGGAACCCTTTATAATTTAGGCTTTTATTATTCGGTTCCAAAAGAGAATCCACAAGCAGGGGGTTCGGTAATAAATATAAATGGGGAAGATTATACATTTGGAGATATTGCTTATGAATTTTATTATTCAGGAGAGCTTTCAGATATTTTCCCTTTTGAGGTACAATAAGATATATGGAAGAGAATATAGAAAAAGAAACTTTTTCTAAAATGCAAACTTTTGAGAAATTATTTCCAGATGATTTGTATCATAGTTATGTGATTGAGGGTGACCCTAAAATACTTGCAAATGAGTTGCTGAGTTTTTTGGAGGTGCGTGGGGAAATTGAAAGACAGAGTCCAGATGTAATTTGCCAGACATATCAATCATTTACTATTGATGATAGTCATGAAGTTAAAAATTGGCACAATAAACTTGGAATAACAGACAAAAAAAAGGTTTGTATCTTGGCGACAGAATTTATAAACAGGGAAGCAGAACAGGCTTTATTGAAAATGATTGAAGAGCCTGGGACTAAGACTCATTATTTTATTATTGTTCCTGATGTCTCACTATTGCTTCAAACTATCATCTCAAGAGTTCATCTTATTAAGATGAATCAACCTGAAAATGGAGAAATAGCAAAAGAGGTTTCAGTCTTTATTAAATCAACACCGAATCAAAGAATTGAAATGATAGCAAAAATAATCAAAGATAATAAAGACCAAGACAGTAGTGGGCAATTGAGATCTTATGCAACATTATTTGTTAATCAAATTGAACGATTTTTTTATCAAAAATTTAAAGAAAAGAAAGACGATAAGGATATTAATTTTATCTTAGAAGAATTACAAAAAAGCCGAAATTATCTGAGTACCCCCGGCGCAAGTGTCAAAATGATTTTAGAACATTTAGCACTTGTGATATAATATATAAATTAAGAATTAAAAATTTAGAATTAAGAATTGATATGGCATACAACACACAAAGTTTTAAAGTGGAATTAAAAAAAGTTGAAGAGTGGTTGAGTAAAGAATATTCACAAGTGCACACCGGGAGAGCAACTCCAATGATACTAGATAGTATAATGGTTGAAAGTTATGGCAGTCATCAGCCAATTAAGAATGTGGCCGGAATTACGATTGAGGATCCAAAAACTCTTCGGATTGCACCATGGGATAAAAATCAAATAAAAGATATTGAGAGTGCAATTTCAGCTTCGAATTTAGGTTTATCGGTTGTTTCTGATAGTGATGGAGTTCGAGTTATTTTCCCAATGCTGACAACCGAGAATCGAACAAAGCTTGTTAAAATTTTAAAAGAAAAACTTGAAGATGCCAGAATTAGTGTTCGCAAAGAACGCCAAAATGAAATGGATAAATTGACCGATTTGTCAGAAGACGAAAAAAAGAGAGCGAAAGATGAAATTCAAAAAGTTGTTGATGAATCAAATGGAAGTCTTGAAGCAATTTTCGCTAAAAAAGAAACTGAAATAATGAACTAGAACTTAGGTTCTAGAATAAATTAATGGATTCTAAAGCAGTCATGTTAGTCTTGTTGACATGACGCGGATTTGGGGTTAATCTAAAGAAAAATATTCATCCTAAAACATGAACAAATGAAAACTGTAGAAAAATTAACCTTCACCCCACTATCTCGTGGTAGGTTTAGGTGTAATCAAAAGAATTTGATTACAAAAGACTGTGACAGAATCCGGAGGGTATATGGGAGCCGGGGTCAAAAGCCACAACAGAAGATCCTTGAGGTAATAATGAACTGGCGAGATGTCTGGGGTTGTCCTGATTGTGGTCATTCTAATTATTTTGGAGTAGTTGGAAAGAAAACTACTTGCGCAAGGTGCGGAAAGGGAGTAATGGTTACTGCGAAAAGATATCATTACTGATCAGAATTTCAGGTCGTGGAAAGTGAGTCAAAATTTATTATTAGCTGTTAGGGGATACCTTTAACAGCTTTTTTTATATAAAAAAATATTCGGGTAATTTTAAAGTGATCTATCTTTTCAGTAGATATTACGATATAATTTTTATATGGATAATAAATCAAAGTTAAATACGGTTTTGTTGGTTGTTATAATAATTTTATTAGCAATTGGTTTAGGGTATTTTTTCTTAGGTAATTCAAAACAAAAAGAGGATAATTTACCACATAAAAATCCTAAATTTATTCCAGAAATCAATAATACCTCTTTGAAAATATACAAAAATTCAAAAGTTGGATACGAAGTAAGTTACCCAACAAATTGGTATATAGATCAAAATACTGCACTTGGAAATGAATTAGAAAAAAACGATACAATAAATATAAAAAATAGAGTAGATGCTGTTAAACCAGGAGGTGATTTTGAAATGCTTGAGAATGGATCAATGATATCTATTGAAGTAAATGGTGATATGAATTATGCTTCTTATGAAGAATTTATTAAGGATCCAAAATGGTATTTATCTGAAAAAACTATAAACGAAAGATTGGCGAGTATTGAAACAGTCATTATTGATGGTAAGAAATTTCAAGCTTTTACGGGTATAAAAACACCTAATAGTTCTCCAATGGCAACCTATAGTTTTATATATAATGGTAATTTATATAAAATAAGTTACATATCTGGAAGTAAAGAACAGTATAATTTAGATTATCCAGTTTTTAATGATTTTATTTTATCGTTCCACCTTCTGTAATTATCTAAAATACTAGTAATGACTTTACTTGTATAATTATTGTTTATTATTTCATCTTAAAATTAAAATATGTTATGATGTTTGAATGAATATAATAATTTTTATTGTAATACTATTAGTATTAGTTGTATCGCATGAATTTGGGCATTTTATTGTGGCTAAAAAATCAGGCATTCGCGTTGATGAGTTTTCTTTTGGTTTTCCGCCTAAACTTTTTGGTAAAAAAATAGGCGAGACGACTTATAATTTCAACGCGCTTCCGCTTGGAGGTTATGTCAAAATTTTTGGTGAAAATCCGGATGAAGATTCTATAAATGGACCAGACAGCAAAAGGAGCTTTGTTAATAAACCAAAATATATTCAGGCGGCTGTGTTATTTGCTGGAGTTTTTATGAATTTACTTGTTGCTTGGCTTCTTCTTTCCATTGGATTTATTTCTGGTTTGCCAACTTCGGTTGGTAATGTCCCCAAAGGAGCAATCGTGGAAAATCAGGCTTTAACCATAACGAGTGTTTCTAAGGATTCACCAGCCGAAATTGGAGGCCTTAAAACTGGTGATAAAATATTGTCACTTGAAACTGCAACTGATTCAACAAAACTCTTATCTTCAAATTTTGGGACAGAGAGTGTTCAAACTTTTATAAAATCAAATGGTGAGCAAGAAATTAAAGTCTCGTTGATCAGAGGGAAAGAACCAAAAGAATTTACCGTTATTCCAAAATTAAATGAGAAAGGCAATCCCATGATTGGTATTTCAATGGATACAATTGGAACTTTAAAATTGCCAATTCATCAGGCCGTTTGGGAAGGACTAAAATTAACTAAAGATGTAACTGTCGCGACGATGGTTGGTTTTTATGATTTAATAAAAAATGCCATTATGGGGAAAGCTGATATGTCGACTTTAACTGGACCGATTGGGATAGTAGGAGTTGTCGGAGATGCCGCTGAATTTGGTTTTATCTATCTATTGTCATTCACGGCTTTAATTTCAATTAACTTGGCTGTTATTAACTTAGTACCATTTCCAGCTCTCGACGGGGGAAGATTGTTATTCCTATTAATTGAAAAAATAAAAGGTACACGAATTAAACCTCAAGTTGCCAATGTTATGAATGCTGTTGGTTTCGGGTTATTGATGCTTTTAATGGTAGTTATTTCTTATCACGATATAGTTAAACTTTTATAATAAAATATAATTTATAAATTTGGCATAACTATAAAGTCATGATACTATAAAATTCATTATAGTTCTTTCATAATTGTTAAATATTTAAAAATAAAAAAATGTCACCAAGAAGGTATATTTACTGGCGCCCTGATATCGAGAAGGACGATCTAAACGACGGGAAAATGGCTGCCAATGTACATTTACTTGTAGGTTACACCCAGTGTTCATTGGCTAATTTTCAACAAATGGCCGACGATCTAAGGAAAAGTTTTCCTGAGGCAACTTACGATGAAATTTATGTGGCCAAAATTAAGGAATCTTCAGACCTAAGGGGTTACTTTATGGTAATCTGGAATGCCCGGATTTACAAAAAGAATTATCCTCATTGGGTAGAGCGAGATTTCGACTCAATAAAATACTCGTGGTAAAAACGCCACACGAAAAACCCACAGGTTGTCGTGTGGTTTTTCTTTTGTCTAATGATATGTGGATTAGAAAGTAAAATAATTTTTATTGTGAAGATTCGAATCTAATTGATAATATTTATCAAAAGTAGTAAGGTAAGAAAAAAGTATGAATTAAAAAATTTAACGTTATGGCAACAAAAATTGTTCTGAATTTTTTTATTGGTCTAATTGTTGGACTAATACTTGAATTAGTGTACAGATCAGTAAAAGCAAAAAGGATAGTCATACCAAAATTTGTAAATTTTCAAATGTATGGGCTAACTGGAGCTTTTCTTTTTTGGTTATATTTTCTGAATCTTCCGGTTTTTATCAAATTATTGTTGATGTTTATATTTCCAACATTAATAGAATTAATCACTGGATATTTATATCTTAAAATAAAAGGGGTATATCTATGGGATTATTCTCAAGAACCTATACACTATAAGAAACTCATAAGTCTAAGATTTTCAATTTACTGGTTCGTTCTAGCTAACTTGTACTATTGCTTGTTGTACTTACTAATTAATTAGTTTTTGTAGAATCGAAAGAGCCTCAAAAATGAGGTTCTTTTTTAAGTAAAAAGCAACACATTATATTGAGTTTAAGACGTATTGACAAAAAGACATAATATGCTATTGTATAAATAATATAGTCAACCCATTATTTAACCAGAGGGGCGATTATAGTCGCTCTTTCAAAAAACAAAAACCATGAAAAAACTGTTTTTTCTTTTCACTTTAGCAGCGATTGTCATTTTGTCATCTTGTAAAAAAGATGAAATTACACCCGCTACGGAAATTGCAACCCTGGAAGTAAAAGCTTCTTCAGGCAATCCTGATCCACAAAATGTGGAGGCATCAATGACAGAGTTTACAGAAGACGTAAAACTGCTTGAATTCCGTATCGAGACAGAAGGCAGATCAGCCCGCATAAACAATATTAATTTTACGCTGACATCATCGCAAAAACTGCGGAATGTAATTAACGCGATAAAGATTAAAGTTGGACCCCATGAGTTACATGGAATCATGGCCCCGATTCCGGACAGTAAGATTGGGTATATCTCAATTCGGGATTTTTATCCGTACTTTACAATTGCAAAAGATGAAATCATTACTGTTAAGATTTACGTTGATATAAACAGGATTGACCGAAGGTATTTTACCCTCGGTACAACTTTGAAAGCCGATATTTCACTTTCTCAGGTGGCGGAGATCGAGCTACTTGACCCAACGACTGGAGAAATCCTCAATGTAGAAAAAGAGGGCTCTGTCGAGGGCAACGACCAAACGTTCGTTTTGGAGCCCGAAGATGAATAACAAGCCATCAAAATAAATGAATATCCCCCTAATTATAATTATATTGGGGGATATTTTAATTTTATATTAGAAATTTTTCTTTAATTAACTTTGATGTTGGGTTAATTAATAATCATAAATAGTTCGGATTAAATAAAATTTTACATTTTATCAAATGTATGATATTATGATTGGGCATTCGTCGTTAGACGATTTCATTTTAGCGATCTTCCGCTCTTGGCGGTTGTTTTTATTTAGAAATACAGTTACGACACATTTTAGATACACAATTATTAGATAAATTTTAAATATATGGAGATTAGAAATATAGCAATAATAGCACACGTGGACCATGGAAAAACAACTCTGACTGATCAGATGATGAAGCAGTGTGGCATGGTGGAAGAGGGAGTCACAATGGATTCAAATGCTCTTGAGCTTGAACGTGGTATTACTATATATTCTAAAAATACCTCTGTCATATATAAGGGAACAAAAATAAATATTATTGATACTCCTGGACATGCTGATTTCGGCTCAGAAGTTGAACGAGTCCTCAGAGCTATTGATTCAGTTTTATTACTTGTTGATGCTCAAGAAGGTCCAATGCCTCAAACTCGTTTCGTTTTAAAAAAATCGCTAGAGCTTGGTTTAAAACCAATTGTAGTTATAAATAAAATAGATAAACCAGCGGCCAATCCAGATCGAGTTCATGATGAGATATTGGAACTTTTCCTAGAATTAGGTGCGACTCAAGAACAAATTGATTTTAAATATTTATATGCTATTAGTCGTCAAGGAGTTGCAAAGTTACATTTAGAAGATGAATCAAAAGATTTAACACCTTTGTTTGATTTAATTCTTTCTGAAGTTAAGGAAGCTTCTATTGATAAAGAGAAACCATTTAAAGCTCAGGTTTTTAATCTTGGTTATGATAATTTCTTAGGACGTTTGGCTATTGTCCGAGCTTATGCCGGATCAATCAAAACTAGTTCACCAATTATTGTAAAAGATTCTTTTGGACACTCTAGAAATGCCAAGATTTCCAAGATGTTTACATTTGAGGGAATAAATAGAAAAGAAGTTAGTGTTTTAAATACGGGGGATATTGCAATCATGGCCGGGATTCCCGATGTCTATATTGGCGAAACTATTTGTGACAATGTCTCAACCGAGGCTCTGCCTTCAATTGATATTGATGAGCCAACAATTTCTTTGAACTTTCTGGTAAATGATTCGCCGTTTTGTGGACGCGAGGGTAAATATGTGACTAGTCGTCAAATAAGAGAGAGATTAGAAAAAGAATTGGAAATGAACGTGGGCCTTCGAATAAATTTTGATGGTTCTGATGAAGAAGAAGTTCAAGAAGGATTTCTTGTCTATGGACGCGGAGAATTACACATTGCTGTGCTTCTTGAAAATATGCGTCGCGAAGGTTATGAACTCCAAGTTTCTCAACCACATGTAATTATTAAAGAAGAAAATGGTGTTAAATTGGAACCATATGAAGAAGCAACAATTGATGTCCGAAGTGAATACTCTGGGGCTGTGATTGAAAAATTAACAGGCCGACGTGGACTTATAACTTCAATGCACGAGAAAGAAGGTATTGTTCGAATGCTAATTGAAATTCCTACCAGAGGTCTTCTTGGATATAGAGGGCAATTTGTTGTTGATACAAAAGGAGAAGGAATTTTGGCTTCAAGATTTATTGGATTTAAAGAATATGCTGGTGAGATAAAAAAGCGAGATGTCGGCTCAATGACTTCGATGGTCACTGGAAAGGTTATTGCCTTTTCACTTTGGACTCTTCAAGAAAGAGGGACATTATATGTAGAGCATGGAGATGAAGTATACGAAGGAATGGTCATTGGAAATGTCATAAAAGGTGATGAATTAACGGTTAATCCGACAAAAGGCAAACAATTATCAAATATGCGTTCAAGTGGAACAGATGAAGCCATAAACGTTAAACCACCGTATAAATTGTCTATTGAAAGAGGGTTAGAGGTGATGGCTGAGGACGAATATCTCGAAATTACCCCAAAAAGCACTCGATTAAGAAAAAAATTATTGACGGAAATGAGTAGATCAAAATCAAAGACAAATCTCAAAAAATAATTACATTCATTTTGCTAAAATATTTGACTTTATTTATAGAAGTGATATACTAAAAAAGTAATAATTAATTCAAAATATTAAATCTAATGCCAAATACAATTACATTTAAACCAAAACAAGTAACGAAACGTTTGCTCTCAGGATTATCTCCAAGAGCACATGAGGTTGTTATTAACCGATTCGGAATTACTGATGATGCTCAAAGAAAGACTCTAGAAGCAATTGGACAAAAATATGGTATAACCCGTGAACGAGTAAGGCAGATAGAAAATGCGGCCTTGGCTCTTATTCGTAAATCGGATTTTTTTAAAAATGAAAAAGAAGTTTTTGATGAAATAAAGAAGCTCATGCATACATTGGGTGCGATTGTTTCAGAACAAGATTTTTTAAATCATTTATCTAAGGATAAATTGACTCAAAATCATATACATTTGTATCTAACATTAGGTGATCATTTTACAGAACACAAAGAAGATGAACATTTTAAAACTCGTTGGAGTGTTGATTCTGATGTAGCAGAACAAATTCATAAATCATTAAAAAATCTTTTTGAAAATCTATCTGATGATGAATTAATTTCTGAAGCGGATTTGATTGCTCGTTTTCTTGATGAAGTCAAGGATTTATCAGAACAATATAAGAATGAAGAAATAGTGAAAAGATGGCTTTCAATTTCCAAAAAAATTAGCAAAAATCCACTTGGTGAATGGGGTAAAAGTACTTCATCTTCAATTAAAACTAGAGGTGTTAAAGATTATGCTTTCTTGATGATGCGAAAACATGGTTCCCCAATGCATTTCAGAGAAGTGGCAAAAGCGGTAGCAAATACTTTCGACAAAAAATGTCACGTTGCTACTTGTCATAACGAACTTATTAAAGATCCACGTTTTGTGCTCGTCGGAAGAGGAATTTATGCACTATCTGAATGGGGATATAAAACAGGAGTAGTTAGGGAAGTAATCAAAGAATTATTAAAGAAAAATGGCCCAATGTCAAAAGAAGATATAGTTGATCAAGTCATGAAAGAAAGATATCTAAAGAAAAATACCATTTTAGTTAATTTACAAAACTCAAAGTATTTCAAAAAAAATAAAACCGGATTATATACAGCTGCTTAATATTAGAAAAACCCTCTCAGACCAAAGTCTGAGAGGGTTTTTCTTTTTAAAGTGTGATATAATATTTCCATGCAGAAGGGTATAATTGTAAATATTATATTAATAATACTTGGAGTTATTTTTATTGCCATTTTAATTGGATTTTTTACTAGCTAATAATATATATGATTCAAGATTTTTTTTCTACACATAATTTTAATTTAATCCAATTATTAATTGTTGCTATTGGTTATTTAATGCCAATTCCTTTGGCATTTTTGGCTTTTAATTTATGGCACCATTATCGACAAGAAAAATTCATTATGGGCATAAAATGGGTATTACTTGAAATCCAAGTTCCACGTGATGTCATTAAGACCCCGGCGGCAATGGAATTAATTTTTTCAAATGCCCTTTATCACAAAAGTATGAAAGGTTTTTGGGAGGAGTTTATGATTGGTGCTCCTTGGATGTGGTTTTCGCTTGAGATTGTTTCAATAGATGGTAGGGTTCATTTTTATATCCGAACACCGTCCCGAATTCGAGATTTAGTTGAAACACAAATTTATGCTCAATATCCTCAGGCTAAAGTTATTGAAGTTGAGGATTATGTTTGGAATGTGCCTCAATATAAAAAAGATGGAGATTGGAATATGTGGGGTTGTGAATTTACTAAAATGAAAGATGACGCAAGACCAATCAGAACATATAAGCAAGTTGAAGAAATGAAAACAGGGACCAAGGAAGAATTTAAAATTGATCCAATCACTCCAATTATTGAATTTTTAGGTTCATTACCCAAAGGTCAGCAAGTGTGGATTCAAATTGTAGTTAGACAAAGTATTAAAAAGTATCATAGTCACGGACCAAAAAAACACGTAGGATTTGACGAGCATGCTGAAGAATATCTTAGAGATATGTTAAAACCGTTTACTAAATTTAGTCCAACTGGTGGCTTAGGTGAAGGAGGTTCTGTAATGGAAGTTCGAGCTCCAAGTTTTCTTGATCCTGTTATTAAACAAATGATGGTAACACTACAACAAATTCATTTTGATTGTGGAATAAGAGTTGTAACATTATCTGATAAACGCTTAACAACAGATGATCAGTTTAATAATCTAAGACGAAATTCTCGTCTGATTTGGAGACAATTTGCTCAACCATATTCAAATGAGTTAGACCGTCGAAGCGCAACTCAGTTTGATGCCCCATGGTCTGATCCGACAGGACTTGCTTTAACTCAGATCAAGAAAAGAATGTTGAATTTTTATCGAATGAGAACATTCTTTCACCCACCTATTCAATATGCTTTCAAATATCCTGCGGTATTTTCAATGTTTTTTCCATCTGGAAAGCCAAACACTTTTGTGCTTTCAAATGAAGAGCTAGCCTCTCTTTACCACTTCCCAGGTATGGTTTCTGAGACTCCAAGCTTCAAGCGTATTGAATCAAAGATTGCAAAACCACCTTCGAATTTGCCTATATAGTTTATGGATAATGATATCAGTCCTACTGACCTAAAAAATGATAAGAACAAAAAATTAATACTCAATATAATTTTAGGTATTGGATTTTTTGTCTTGTTCTCATATTATTTTTTATCATCACCATTTGGAAATAAAGATGTAATTATTCACGTTGCGCCTAATCAATCAGTAGATTCAGTCTTAAATAATTTGAAAGACGATAGAGTGATAAGAAATAATTTAGCTGCAAAGGTTTTTATTAAATTATTTAAAAGAGGTAAGGGTATAATTACTGGAGATTATTTATTTAAGAAAAAATCTCCTGTTTGGGTAGTCTCTTGGCAACTA
>CAZQOL010000017.1:0-7092 GCA_964595185.1 uncultured Candidatus Saccharibacteria bacterium
ATACTTTACCGAGCAAATTTTCAATCCCGAGTATTAGAAGAAGCACTTCTTGATAGACAAATTCCTTACCAGGTTCTTGGAATAAAATTCTTTGATCGAAAAGAAATAAAAGACTTACTTTCATATCTCAGAGCTTCTTACAATAAAGAAAGTTTATCTGATATTAAAAGAATTATGAATATTCCTGCCCGAGGAATCGGAAAGGCTACAATTGCGAAAATTTTTGCAGGTCGAACAAATGATTTGCCAAAAACAATGCAAGAAAAAATAAATAAATTTTATAATTTACTAGATAAAATTAAAACTTATACCGAGAGTCACAAACCATCAGAATCCATTAAATATATCATTGAGGAAAGTGGCATAAAAAATGAACTATCACACGGAACGACTGACGAGCAAGAACGCTTGGAAAATATGATGGAACTGGTAACACTGGCTATTAAATATGATAATTTTCAAGATGGGGAAGGAATCGAAAAATTATTAGAAGATGCCTCGCTTGCAAGTGACCAAGATACTTTAATTCACGAAAAAGGGAATGGGGTCAGGCTTATGACGGTTCACGCTTCAAAAGGTCTTGAATTTAAATATGTTTTCATTACCGGTCTTGAGCAAGATTTATTCCCTCACATAAAAGACCGAATGAAAAAGAAAGAAGACACAGAAGAAGAAAGGAGGTTGTTTTATGTAGCTGTGACTCGTGCCCGTGAAAAATTATTTTTATCTTATGCCACACTTCGCACGATTTACGGAATGAAGCAAATAAATAATCCAAGTGAATTTATTTATGACATTCCGACTCATCTAACAATTTTTGAGCAAGCTTATTCGTCGAGCGGAGAAAAAATTGTATATCTATAACCCACCCCGCCCCTCCCTTATCAGGGAGGGAGGAACCTCCCCTTACCCCTCCTTACAGGAGGGGTTTCCTCCCCTGATAAGGGGAGGTTGGGAGGGGTTACTTATTAAAGTATGTTAAGATGTTTATATGATTCATTTCGCGAAAAAATCTTTAGGTCAAAATTTTTTAAAATCTGCCCCAGCTCTCCAGATGATGTGTTCGGCTGGAGAAATAAACAAAGATGATACAATTCTTGAAATTGGACCCGGAAAAGGCGCTCTAACTGATAAATTACTTGCAATAGCGAAAAAAGTTATCGCCGTTGAAAAAGACTGGGAGCTATTTGAGTTTTTAAAAGAAAAATATGAAAGAGAAATAAAAAATGGAAAACTTTTATTAGTTAATGATGATATTTTAAAATTTGAGCCGTCTACTTATTCATTAATTTCTGCTAAATATAAAATAGTAGCAAACATTCCATATAACATTACCGGAGCTATAATTAAAAAATTTCTATCTTGCGAGATTCAACCCGAGAAAATGGTTTTACTTGTTCAAAAAGAAGTCGCAGAGAGAATTGTCGCTCGAGATGACAAAGAAAGTATTTTATCTCTTAGTGTTAAGGCCTATGGTAGCCCTAAATATATGATGAAAGTTCATAAAAGATTTTTCTCTCCGAGCCCAAAAGTCGACTCGGCTATAATCGCCATAAATAATATAAATAAGAACAAATTCAAAAACGAAACAGAAGAAAATAACTTTTTTAATATAGTAAAAGCAGGATTTGCACACAAAAGAAAAGTTCTATGTCGAAACTTGGAATCAGTCCAAGTCAGACATGGACAGATAGGGAAGGTGTTTGAAAAAATTGGGATTAATCAAAAATCTCGAGCAGAAAATATCAAAATTGAAAAATGGCTTGAAATATCAAAGCATTTATCCACAGAAATTTAGGAGATTTAAAGGATAAGTTGTATAATTTTGAAAGAAAGAGAAAGAAATATGGATAATTTTAAAAAATATCTTCCAAGTAAAAAATTCACAACTATCGTTTTATTTTTTGCCTTAATTATAGGCCTTTTCTTTGGAATTAAAGAAATAATTTCATTTTTTAAAGATAGAAAAGCAAACAAAGATGGAAAAGTTGTTGAAATGACTGTCGGAGGAATTATCCAAAAAGATAGTAATGATAACGGTATCGCAGATTGGGAAGAATATTTATGGGGGCTTAACCCAAATAAAAATGGAGAAGAAAATAAAGCATTTATTCTAGAAAAGAAAAAATCACTAGTCCAAAGTAATGCTATTTCAAGTCCCGATGATTCAAATCCCATCACAGAAAATGAAATGCTATCTCGAGAATTTTTTGCTACGATCATTTCATTACAACAAACAGGAAATTTGAACGAGGAATCAATTAAATCTATCTCTGAATCTATTGGACAGACTGTTGAAGCAAAGCCAATTGACGATATTTATTCTTTAGATAATGTCATCCTGGTTAAAGACTCTGAAATTGCAAATAAAAAATATTATGATTCATTTGTTTCACTTGCTACTAAATATGAAAATTCTGATATTGGAAGCGAATTAACCCTTATTTCTCAAGGTATTGGAAATAATGACCCCCAGGCACTATATGCGGCAAAAACAGTAGCGTCTGCGTATCGGTCCTTTGGGCAAGAACTATTAAAAATACCTACCCCAGGGGTAATTGCGAATGTTCATTTAAGTCTGACAAATAATTATGAAAAGACAGCTCAATCGATTGAGGGCCTAACTCAAATCTTAACTGACCCCATTATTGGAATGAGAGCGATTATTAACTACAAACAATATACAGATGCTCTTGTCTCTGACATAGAAAAAATTTCTGAAGTTTTACAATAGAAAATAATATTGATATAATATTTATAGTTACCTATGAAAAAACAATTTGCGAAAAAAATAATTTCAAGAGCAATTACATTCACATTCGCTTTGTTTTTTTTGCAAATTATCCTAGCTACTCAAGTCATCGCTGCCAATGAATTAAACTGGGAAAACCCAAATAAAAATGGAAATAATCCATATAGATTTAAAGCGACAGATGTTCTAAGCTCTCCATTAATAATGCAGGTTGTTGGTTGTACGGGAGCTGTTGATAGAGTCTCAGGAGCAATCATGAGTTTTGTCAGGGGCGACAAAGCAAATGAAAAATTAAAAAAGGCTGCTAAAGAAAGGATAGTCGCAGCTGCTGTAGAGAGCTGTAAAGCTTCAAAAAAGGGAGGGAAGGCAACAGTAATTCCTATCATTAATATGAATTGGGCTGAATTTGTTAACGAAGTCGACTGTAAGCCGATACAAAAAACACAAGATGGCAAAACAATTGACGAACTCATTGAATTACGTCAAGATCAACAAGCTACAAAAATAAGAGACGAGTGTTTCAGTGGGATAGCCATTACTCTAGCTAAAAATCAACTCACTTCAATGACCCGTTACACCATGAATTGGATAAACACTGGCTTTAATGGTGACCCAATGTATGTTCAAAATATTACTTCCTTAACAAATAATATAGAGAGAAATATTTTGGAAAAAAGCTATCAACAACTTGGTAACTCAAACATGGCTTATCCTTATGGAAGTAATTTTTCAAGGTCTTTGATTAGAAGCTACAAAGCAGGAGTGGCAAGATATGGAGGAGGAAATTTCCTTGACTCACTGACTTCTGATTTAACATATTTCATAAATGATAAAGTTTATGATTATGGAAATAAAATAGATAAACGAACCGCACTCCAAAGAGCCAAAGATGCAAACGATGCTTTTGCTAATGATTTTTCAACTGGGGGATGGGATGGGTGGTTAGCTCTCACTCAGAGAGACCAAAACAATCCACTTGGATTTACAATGCAAGCAAGTCAATACTTAGCAGATAGGACGGCAGAGCAAAAAGAAGAAGTAAAAAATGAATTAGCACAAAATAACGGCTTTAGAAGCCAAAAAAAATGTGTTCTCTGGGAATTACGCGATGTAAATAACGACCCAATTTATGAGGAAGAATTCACAAATTTTAATCTAGGATTGGGAACAGATGGGTCTGATTTAGAGGATAATCTTCTAAAGATTACAAAAACATCTGTCTCAAAACCAGATCCAGATGAATATCCAAATAGTATTTGCATAAAAGATGAAGTAGTTACTCCTGGAAGTATTATTAAAGATAAACTTGCCGTTTATGTTAATTCCCCTGAACGCCAACTTGAATTAGCCGACACAATTAATGAATCACTCAATTCTTTATTCTCAGCCCTTGTTTCAAAACTACAGAACCAGGGTTTATCTAGTTTATCATCAGAAAAATACGATTATACTATTAATGGATTTGCAAATGACAATATGGGAGTTAGTTATGGTTATACTGATAATTTTGATGGGGGAAGCTTCAGTAGTGGAAGCGGGTATAGAAACGGGTCTTTTGATTTAACTAGAGATCTCGGTAATACATATATATACAATTATAATAGCAAGTCCTTAGGTAATTGGGACGCAAAAACAAACAGCCCTAAATTATATGTTGGAGTTGGTCCAGTCGATAAAGATGTTGGTAAAAACGGTAAATATTTAACAAATGGATATTACACAGTAACTGTTGCTGGAAATACTAAGCTTTTCAATGAGGGTTATAATGGCTGGGCGGTTGGGGATAGAGCTTTTTGGGATGGAAAATCATGGCAAAATTGGAAGAAAGATATTGCTAAAGACGGGAGGACAATAAAATCAAATCCAATTGCCAAAAGGGGTGTCATTCAAATTCAAAATGACTATATTGTGGCTGCAAAAGAATTACTATCCTTCTTGCCAAATATTATGCCTAAATTGGGAGAGCTTGATTATTGTATTCCAGGACCAAATCCAAACTGGCAATCAAATTCTTCGGAAGCACGATCTTTATTTCAAGATTATACTACTACTTTAAGCTCAGACTTTAGAATAAATGGGTGGCTTGAAAGAGATGCAACATATTTTAAAATAGGACAATCTGATTCACCTGAGTATATAAATTATAAAAACGTTTTTAATTGGAACAATAAAAATATCTGGGCAACAGTATTATCTACTCCTTCATATTTCGGTGAATTATTCCGTTTGGCTGAGAATCACGGCAACGGCCCAGATCATGGTTATAATGACAATGAAGCACAAGGTCATCAAAATGAGATCTTGGACTTAATTAACAAAATCGGTAATGATTTTAATAATTATTACGATCTGGCCGGTGAAATGTTTGATAAGCTATACGGGAAAGATGGTTTCCTGCAAAAAGAATTTTTTGAAAAAGAAAATTCGAGTGAACTTATTAAAAATCCTTCTTATCTTCCAATGGCAGAAGAAGGTTTAGCAATAACAAAAAATATCTTGGCTTATGATCAAGATATAAAAGATATTACAGAAGAGTATAAAGACGCAATCTCAGAAGCAAATTCAAATATTAGTAAACTTAATTTAATTAGATCCGAAGTCAGTAAAATAATTAAAATCGCTCAAGATAGACGTGATGCTAATCTGATTAAAATCCTAAACGAAGAAACTATTCGAGTCTGTAATGATAGATATGCAGATTGCATGTCGACCGGATATGGACTAACCCCACAAGAAGCAGCCAGAGTTGGGGAGAGAGGTCAACTTTGTACAGCCAAAAAACAAATCTGTGAAAGCAATGTAATGACAGAGGCTCAATATAAAAGAAAGTATGCCTCTTGTTTAGCTGAAGAAGATATTCGTTATTATGATGATAGTGATATTATAAACGGAGGAGGAGGAGAAAGATGTAATGATGGTATAGATAATGATTTAGATGGTTTAATTGACCAACAAGATCCTGACTGCGAAAGTATTGGTGGAGGAACAGGTGGAGACATTACTCCTCCAGTGTCTATATACTGTAGTCTCGATACAACCGACCCTCCCCGACAAACAAATCAACCAAACAGTCAGTATACATGTGCTCAAAGACTTAACCAAAAATCATGCGAAGAAACTCCATTCATTTTAAACAAAGTTCAAAGACCATGTTTCTGGGACGGGCCAGCGCAATAATCATTTAAATTAATTATGGAAAATAACCCAAGAAAAAGCAAAGCACTCATAATCACAATAATCATCATTATTTTTCTTTTAGTGATTGGTTTTTTGCTTTATAAAAATAGAGACAATTTCAGAGGGGGAACTTCAGGAATTATTTCAAAAATTTTTTCTCCTCTTGCTTCATCAAAAAATCCAAAAGATTTAACAACTCTAGCCCAGGCGGGTGAAGATATTCATGCTGGAGATAATTTGTCATTATCTGGCTATGACGAGAACAACAATCCAATCGTTACCAAAGCTGGTGCCGGTGCTAATATTTACGGTTTTGCAAGTCAAGATATATTAAATGGAGAGTTTGGAGAAATCATTGTAAACAGCCCCGACTCAAATGGTTTTTGGGATTCATTTTCAAATTTCTTAAATAATTTGTTCGATGAAAATAATAATCAAGCCAACCTTCCTGCTGGTGGCTGGACTTTTAATAATGATCTAGGAATCTGGGAGTTTGATCCAAATAGTATCGGAGGGTGGGTATTTGATCCAAATATTGGTGGTTGGATTCCTCCGGGAGGTAGTGGGGGATATAATCCACAATGTAGCGACACGATTGATAATGATACAGACAATTTAATTGATAACAATGATCCAAATTGTCATGTTGGGGGCACAATGGATGGAGAATACTTGCCTAATCATTATTCTGAATCTACAAATCCACTTGGCGGAGGAGATATTGATATAAAGCCAAAGTGTAGTGACACTATTGATAACGATACAGATGGATTTATCGATAATTTAGACCCAGCCTGCCACGTTGGCGGAGATATAAATCTGATTTATTTACCGGATCATGATAGTGAAACAGATATGCCATGTGAGAACGGTGCAAGCAATCCACCGTTATGTACGATTTTTGAAAAAGAAAAAATTCCTGATTTAACAGCTGGAGCAATAAGTCCGACAAGCGTTTTGTCTGGTGCTCAAACGACTATTTCTGCTCCTATTTCAAATATTGGGGAGGGGGGAACAATAAACGGTTTCCAAAGTTTTTTCACAATCACGAACCAAGAAATGGGTGGCACAGGGTTAAGTGGAGATGATAATGTAGTCTCGAAATCAAAATTCAAAAAATTAATTTCAAAAATATTTAAAAAAGAAACTTGGATATCAATGGT
>CAZQOL010000017.1:7133-14344 GCA_964595185.1 uncultured Candidatus Saccharibacteria bacterium
ATGAACCGGAAATTTTATGCCGTTGATTATTCATATTTAAAAAAGAAACTTGGATATCAATGGTAAAAGCGGCGACAACCGTTGACGTCGGCGTGATTATTAATGTTGAACTTGCTGTTGCTACTCCAAAGATTGATGCTGGTGACACTCGAATAATAACCACAACATATAATTTCAACACTCCAGGAATGTATTATGTCCGAGCTTGTGCTGATAAAAGTTCAATAGGTAATAGGGGAGTTATAGAAGAAACAAACGAAGATAATAATTGCGGTCCATGGACAGCAATTAATTCTACAAGCTCTCTGCCACCACCAGGTGAATTACCAAAATGTAGCGACGGAACCGATAATGACCGAGATAGACTCATTGATGACCTAGATCCAGCTTGTCATATTGGAGGTGATTTAAACAATGTCTACATTTCTACCCACGACAGTGAATCAACTCCGCCAGATGCAATATATGAGTGTAATGACGAATTAGATAATGATAGCGATAACAAAATAGATATCAATGATCCACAATGTCACATTGATGGACAATTAGATAAAGATTATGTGGCAGAACATAATTCTGAAACAACTCCTCCCGTCGGCTCAGGAAATGAAGAAGAAAATATTTGTTTAGCAGTTCAACAAAATCCCCTCGTGTTTACTGCCGAGGAAGAGTCTGAGCTTGCTGAGCTTCTAAGAAAATTTTACCTACTTGCCCCAAATCTTAAATCAGAAGACGATATTTCAGTAATTTATGATGAAATAGAGAGGAAGAAAGAGTTTATCAACCAATTAACTGATTTAACAAACCAATGTTACCGCCAAACGGAAAGTTCGGATTGGGATATATCTCCAACTTGGAAACCGGAGGGGAATCTTCAGGGACTTGGTTTTAGTGATGGTCACGGTGGTTATGAAATTCCGCTACATCGTTTTGGAAACCCTTGGTTTAAAGGAAAAGACAAGAAAGAAACCGAGCAATATTTTGACTATAACCTAGTAGATACAAAATTAATTTCAGGCTATTTTTCGGGAACAACCCACAGATTTGAATTCAATGGCAAATTTATAGAGGAAGGCTTGGACTGCGATGAGTATTTTACCCCTCGACCTTCATCTGGATATGCATTTTATACACCAAAACTCATTCCCCCTCATATTATAATAAAAGATTATAACGGGTGGAATTGGGCAGGTGATTGTAAAGATAACAATTACCCGCCGTTACCACAAGTGAATGGTGGTCCGTGGAATGAATGGGCGGTTTGTTCTTCTGAGGCAATTTATGCTGGCTGTAAATGGAATGGTGGAACAACATATCAGGAAGTAGAATTATTATTGAATGTTTGGTAGGAGAAAATAATTACTAATTACCAATTACTGATTACTAATTAAAAAAGCAAAAGGGTTACGAACGGGCAAAAAATTTAATCGTATGAAAAAGTTTTTACCATATATTTTAATACTGACAGTCATCTTGCAAATATTTGCGCCTTTTACTGTTGGAATTAGTAGAAAAAATAATTTGGAGATAAAGGAAAATAAGGTAGAAGCCATTGAATTTGATGAAACTGAGCAAGGTTTTAAAAAGGCTTTCATTGAAAGTGAAAACGGCCCCACGGAAAGTGACCTAGTTCTTACAAACCAGATTACTACAGAAAATAGCGTATCTATATATTTTAAGGCTACCCTTGATACAGGATATTCTCTTGAAGAAGATTCAGCTAATATTTACAGACATATAGATGGTTTCTCTCAAGGAAATATAGAAAACAACGCTTTAATCTTAGTTGTCAAAGAAGAAAATAAAATAACTGGAATTATTGATGTAACAAATTCTTTTATTCAAGACTACGAAAGCTTACCCTCTAAAATAACAATACATGGAATTAACATAAACACAAATACAAACCCAAATATTCTTGCTCCCGAGAAAGAATACTCTGTTACTTTTTACTACCAAGCCACAAGTTCGGGAAAAGGGTGGGGAGAATCAATTCCTAATTTATCAAACGATAAAGACTATTATCCAATAGTGGCCACTAATATTCAAGTTGGACCCGCAGGAACAACGACAGGATCTGCTCAAGATATAACAAAAAAAAATATTAATGATTCTGATTCCGAGGCGCTACCTGCTTGTAGTTTAAATCCTTTTGGGGGGGAAGGTACCGTTATGGGTTGTGTGGCACAAGCTTTGTACTATATATTTTTTAAAACAACTTCTTTTGTTTTTGCACTTGCAGGTAAAATTTTAGATTTTACTTTAATGTATTCTATTCAAGATAGTTCATACCGTTCAGCTTTTGTTGTAGAAGGTTGGGGATTAATTAGGGATTTTTGTAATATGTTTTTCATTTTTATCCTGCTCTACATTGCTTTTGGAACTATCCTAAATATTCACAGCGTTAAACCAAAAGAGATGATTATTAACGTCGTTATTATTGGACTATTAATAAATTTTAGTTTATTTGCGACCCAGGTAATAGTTGATGCATCAAATATATTAGCTAGAGTTTTTTATAATTCAAAAACTATTGTGACTGGCATTGAAAACAATGGAGTGATCTCAGGACAAGTCGGTGATTTTGGGGAATTACAATTAACATCAGCAATTGTGTCAAAAATTGATCCCCAAAAACTTATTATGCAATCTTCAAAAATAAGTGCCCTCCCTCAAAAATCAGGAGTAGACGAATCTACCGCCGAAGAAGGCAATATTACAATTGGAACTTTTATTTTAGTTGTTTTCCTTGCTACAGCGGTTAATGTTGTTGGAACAATTGCCTTTTTATCTTCAGCCTTAATCTTTATAGGAAGGGTTGTAATGTTATGGCTCGCAATGATTCTTGCTCCTCTTGCATTCTTTAGTTACCTAGTTCCTAAACTGAAAGGGTCCAAGATGATTGGGTGGGAAAACTGGTGGCCAGATACGTTAAAGATGGCTTTTGTTGCTCCTGTCTTTGTATTCTTTATGTATTTAATTGTAGGATTCATGGGTAAAGGACTTGATATTATAAATACTAGTATGAAAGATGCTAGCACTTTAACTGGTGGATTGAGTTTTGTTATTGCTATCGTGGTTCCTTTTATGTTTTTAATGATTCTTTTAATGAAAGCAAAAAGTATTGCTGTTGATATGTCGGGGGAGATGGGAGCAGCTATGGCAAAAGCAGGTGCTGCTGTAGGCGGAGTTGGTCTTGCGGTTGCAACAGGTGGAGCAGCTATGGCAATGAGGGGAACTGTCGGAAGATTAGGAAATAAAATGGCAACATCAAGCTTTGCAAAAGATACATGGTTTGGAAGAAATGTAACTGGAAAAGCAGGTAAATACTTGGGAAGTAAGAGCTATGATGTAAGAGCAACAAAACTTGGTGGAATGGCCGCTAAAGAATTGGGAGTAGAAGGAAGTATTGGTAAAGCAAAAGAAGGCGGATATGCAAAACATCTTTCTGATAAGGTGGAAAGAAGACAAAAGAGAGCAAAAGAACTTGAAGTAAGTGAAAATGAGCCACTTAAACAACAACTAAATAGAGAAGAAAGAGCCTTACAGGAATTAAGTGCAAGAAATTCTCACCCAATTGAACAACTTGATAAACAAATTAAAGGAGCAAATGATGCCTCAGCGGCGGCGGCGGCAGTATTAAGAGCTACAAACAGAGACGATCCTCAGTTTGAAGAAAGACAAGCAGCTGCACAAGAAGCCGCTCAAAGGGTTATTAATTTACGAACACAAAGAAGTAATATTAAAAATGGTGTTGGAATGGCCCCAGATGAACATGGAAATATGGTAGACCAAACACATAACACAGACAACGGGCTAATCAGCACAACAGCGGTAGACCAAGCTGTTGCAGATGCGAACAGAACCCAAAGGGAAGCAACAATAGCAGAAAATGCTGCAGTTACCGCAACAAGAAACATGGCAACGGCTGTTGCTGATGCTATTGCAGCAGAAACTGCAGCATTAAACGCTGCGACTGCAGCAGCAAACACTGCCATAGCAAATGCTACTCCTGAAAATCTTGCTGCCTCAGCTGCAGCGAGAACTGCTGCCACGGCAGCGACAGCTAATTTAGCAACAGTCAGAGCTGCTTCTGCAGCAGAAGTCGCAAGAGCAAATGCAGCATCTGCCGCGGCGAGAACTGCTGCTGATACTGCGGGACAAACAGCTGCTAATTACACCGCAGAAGCACATCGTACAGGCACAGGAAGATCAATGAATGATTTAGAAGACCACGTAATTCCAGACGCGCACCATGCAATAGATAGAGTAAACAGAGAAAGAAAAAATAGTTATGCAAGAAGAAAAGCTCGTTGGGGAGGTAGGGCAAATAGAGAAGCAGAACATAAAATAATAATGGATACAAAAATAGATACAAAAGAAAAACATTAAAATATGACTAATAATTTGAAACAAATAATTAAAGAGGAACTAGTAAAACTACCAAAAGAATCACAAGAAGTGATAAATAATTTTGCTTGGGAAAAAATATCTGAAGAAATTAGCAAAATGTACTCGCTTACTGAAAACCAAACAAATAAACTGCAAGCTGAAATTTTTATGGTTATGAGTGGAATTGTTGAAGAAGAATTATTCCCTTTGCATATTGAAAACCGGGTTGAAACAAGCAAAGAAGAAGCAGAAAAAATGAGTGAAGAAATTAATCAAAAAATTTTTACTCCAATGCTTGAAAAAAGAAACGAATTATTAAAAGAAAGTGTCCAAACAAAAAATCAAAACTGGAAAAAAACAATTAATTTTATTGTTTCGGGTGGAGATTACTCGGTTTTTATAGATAATTAAAATGGAAAATACAACAGACACATTACAATCAATAATAATGGAAGCCAAAAATGACCTTAGTCAAGAAACAAGGGAAGCTATTGATAGTGTCAATTGGAAGTTGACTATTTTGGAGATGGCAGGAAAATATAATCAGGATCAATTAGACACACTTGAAATTGAAACCGAACTTCTTTTATGTGGAATTTTGAGTCCGGATGAATATCAAAAAGAATTAGAGAATAGAATGATGTTAACAGGGGAACAGGTTAATTTCTTACTGGAAGAAATGGACAAATTAATCTTCAAAAAAATACAAGATGAGCTGGAAAAGAAAATAAGTAGCAAGAAGGAAACAAGTAGTATGCAGAAAGTAGAAAGTAGTAAGAAAGATAAAGTAATTACTGATTACCAATTACCAATCACCAATCAAGAAAAGACAGTAAATGAAAAGAAGGTAGCGGAAGAGGATGAGGTACCAAAGCCACCATATGCGGAAGTAATTACTAATGACCAATCAATAATTAATACTGGAGAGGAAAAAAATTCAATTGACGATGATAAATTACGAATTAAGAATGTAGATACAAGCGATAAGGAGCAAGTAGTGGATAGGGTGGATGAAGGCCAGAAAGAAAAACCTGTGGTTCCTGTAAGTCCTGCCACAAATGTTGGAACTAATCTTTTCGAAGAAAAATTGAAAGGACCAACAGTTAGTGAGCATACTGTTTCTGATTATTCAAAACCTAAAATTGATCCCTACCGTGAAGCGTTTTAAAATAATTACTAATTACTGATTACTAATTAAGAATTAGCTCAAGTAATAAAATGAAAGAAAACGTAATTCAACAAAAAAGCTTTGATTTTGCTTTATTAACTATTGAATTATATAAAAAACTTATCAAACGTAATGAGTTCGTCCTTTCTAAACAAATATTACGATCTGGAACCTCAATTGGGGCAAACATAGAGGAATCGATAGGGGCACAGTCAAGAAGTGATTTTATCTCAAAAATCTCAATCTCATATAAAGAATCACGAGAAACAGAGTACTGGCTTAAATTATTGTTAGGTGGAAAATATATAACACAAGATGAATACGACTTTTATGTTAAGGAAATTATCATTATCTTAAAATTATTAACAGCAATTCAAAAGACGGCCAAAAGTAATAGATAATTAAAAATCACTAATTAATAATTGAATCTGGTTAATAATAATTAATTATTAGAGGAAATTATGGTACAATATCGGTATAACTTGTTAAATTAGTAATTGGTAATCAGTAATTAGTAATCATTTAAATGCAGTTTAAAGTTCCACAATTTATTGATGTAGAAGATAAGCTATTCGGCCCTTTTACTTTTCGACAGTTCGTCTACCTCGCAGGTGGGGCAGGATTAATTTTCATCTTATACAAATTATTACCTCTTTGGATTGGTATTTTTCTAATTATTCCCGTTGCAACCCTATCATTACTACTTGTTTTTTATAAAATAAACGAAAAACCTTTTATTTTTTACCTTGAAGCTGCCATTAATTATTATATTTCCAGTAAATTATTTATTTGGAAACAAAGATTGGCAAAACCAGGGCAAAATAAAGAGGAGGAAAACGTCGCCCCTGCAATGACCTCAGTTATTCCAATGACGGCTGAAAATAAATTAAAAGATTTATCGTGGAGTTTAGATGTTAAAGACCAAAACAAGCAGTAGCTTATTTTGGTCAATTACAAATTATTAATTACCGATTAATAATTAGAGGAAGTATGGTACAATAATATTAGTATATTAATTTGTAATCAGTAATTAGTAATCATATTATGATCAGTGCAAAAAGCTCGCAAGAATTTGTCCCAATTAAAGAAGTTCGAAATGGCATCATCGTTTTAAAAGATGGTGGTCTTCGAGCAATACTGCTTGCTTCGTCTTTAAATCTTTCTTTAAAATCCTCTGACGAACAAACTGCTATCATCAATGAATTTCAAAATTTTCTAAACGGGCTTGATTTTCCTGTTCAGATATCAATGCAATCCCGTCGACTTGATATCAGGCATTATCTTTTAATGCTAGAGGGTAGACTAAAAGTTCAAGTTGAACCACTTTTAAAAATCCAAACAAAAGAATATATTGATTTTATAAAATCATTTACTGACGAAGTAAATATTATGACTAAAACTTTTTTCATTGTCGTTCCGTACAGTCCGACTATAATAAAATCAGGCAACAAGATAATGGATAGTTTTCTTGGTGGGGGAACACCAAAAAAACAAGTTGAGGATACAAAAAAAGCAATCGATTTGGCTTCGTTTGAAGAAAAAAGAACTCAGCTTGATCAACGCGTGGGAGTAATAATAGGAGGGCTTGGCCGAATCGGTATTCGAACGACACAGCTTGAAACAGACCAAGTTGTTGAACTTTTTTATAAAA
>CAZQOL010000018.1:0-14309 GCA_964595185.1 uncultured Candidatus Saccharibacteria bacterium
ATGGTGTGGGCAGTTCATAGGCTTCATAAAGAATTCCTCATCTCCACCTTTTACGCGGAAAAGTTCATTGCCAAATTTTGCAGCATGGCCGGAAGTTTCATATAAACTTTGTTTTGCAATATGAGGAGTCCAAACTCTGTCATACCCTATATTTTTATGTAATTCCCAAAGATAATCTTCTATTTCTTTGCGTATTACCATTCCTTTTGGATGTAAAAGTGGAAGACCAGAACCTACTAAATCAGAAATAGTAAATAGTTTTAATTCTTTACCGATCTTTCGGTGATCTCTTTTTTTGGCTTCTTCTTGTTGTAAAACATAAGCAT
This sequence comes from uncultured Candidatus Saccharibacteria bacterium, assembly GCA_964595185.1. Taxonomy (GTDB): domain Bacteria; phylum Patescibacteriota; class Minisyncoccia; order Phycocordibacterales; family UBA9973; genus UBA8515. Next base: position 327 of record CAZQOL010000018.1, read on the forward strand.
CAAGTTTTTCTTTGTCTTCAAAAGCGAGTCCATATATTCTCGTGAGCATTTTATTTTTTTCGTCACCCCGCCAATAAGCGCCAGCTACACGATCAAGCTTAAATGAATCAATTGAAATTTCTTTTGCTGGATTTTCAATGTGCCCTCCACGGCAGAGGTCGGTAAAACCCCCGCAAGTATATAAAGTAATCTTCTCCCCGCGAGCGATAATTTCATCTATTAGCTCTAATTTATAAACATTACCTGCAAAATATTCTTTTGCTTCATTTTCCAATACTTCCTTGTGGGTAAATTCTTTCCATCCGGATAGATTTTTCTTCATGGTTTTTTCAATTTTTTCTAGATCCTCATCACTAATTTTCTCTGTCCCAAAATCGATATCGTAATAAAAGCCATTATCAATTGCAGGCCCAAGAGTTAACTCGGCTTCTTTGTAGTGTTCTTTTGCTGCTTGAGCAAGTAGATGAGCTAAAGTGTGACGGATATGAGCTAAATGTTCATTGTTTTCCATATATTGTTTTATAAAACTTCACAAATTATATTCTAAAAAAGTCCTCGGATCTCCTCGCCAAATTCTTATAGAAGTTCGGCCAGACATTTTTTTATAAAATAATTTGTTTCGTTTTTAATAATCTTTATAAATTAAAATCGCCCCGACAAAAAATGATAAATTCACTTTTTGTCGGGGCGAGTCTATATCGCGGTTCCACCCAACTTTGTTCTTTTTGGATATTTTGTAGATTAGCAGTTGTTCCATTTTATGGAATTATGGTTGGTAGCCATAACAATCTCTACGTAATAATAATACAATTAATTATATCAAAATACAAGTATTTGCATTTTTGCGGAAAATAGCTATACTATTCATATGGTAATACGAATGCGACATACACGTTCTCATACAGGGAACAGACGATCACATCATGCGCTTAAGGCGCTTGTTTTTACTACATGTACAAATTGTAAGGAGAAGAAAGAGACTCATATTGTTTGCAAACATTGTGGTTTTTACAGGGGGCGAAAAGTTTTAGATGTGGTTAAAAAAGTTGAAAAGAAGCAAGCTAAAAAGAAGAATTAGGTTATAGTCTCTAGTGGCTAGGCTCTAGAATTTTTATTCTGGCCTGATTACTAGAAACTAGAACCTAGAACCTAATTTATTTATTATGGCAAACAGGCACCTTTCACGTTCAATTGTTCTGCAGACACTCTTTGAGTGGGATTTTGCTGTCTCAGGGGATATGACGACCGATGAGATGCTAGAAAGGAATATTGAAGAATTTGGGCCTGGACTTGATGATGGGGAATTTATGTCCGCCCTTTTTTTGGGTGTTGTCAAAAAGAAAGCCATTATTGATGAAATAATTGAAAAGGCCGCTCCTGATTGGCCAATTGATAAGATATCAATAATTGATAGAAATATCCTGCGGATTGGTTTATATGAATTGTTGTTTGGTGATCAAGAACAAGTTCCTCCAAAGGTGGCGATAAATGAAGCCATTGAGCTAGCTAAAAGTTTTGGCGGAGAAAATTCTGGTAAATTTATCAATGGAGTTTTGGGCGGAGTCTATAAAGAAATTGGTGAACCTGGCAAAGATGATATAGGTAAAAAGAAAAATAAAAATTTCGAAACAGATCCAGCCAAATTTCCAATCGAGAAAAAAGCTGGTGCGGTAGTTTATGCTTATCATGAAGGGCAAATATATTTTGCATTTGTTCATGATGTTTTTGGGTACTGGACATTGTCTAAGGGGAGTATTGAAGAAGGAGAAAATGAAGAAGAGGGAGCAATAAGAGAAATAAAAGAAGAAATGGGGCTCGATATTAAAATAAAAGAGTTATTGGGACGTAATGAATATATTGCCAATCATCCCGAAAAAGGCAAAATTAGAAAACAAGTTGTTTTCTTTCTAGCTGAATCAGAATACACTGATATTGTTTTAGAAAAGGGTACAGGGGGGTTAGACGATGCCAGGTGGTTTCCAATTAATGAGGTTGCAAGTTTGAAAATGTATGATAATATGATTCCGCTTTTGACTAAGGCAATTGAAACTTTAACAAAGAATAATTAGGGTCTAGTTTCTAGTGATTAGGTTCTTGAAAAAGCAAATTAAGAACCTCACTAGTCACTAGAAACTAGAACCTAGAACCTAATTTATGATTGATTTCTCACAATTTGAAAAAAAGACGAATATAATTTTTAATGATAAAAAGCTACTAGAACAAGCTTTCATTCACCGTTCATACATTAACGAAAATAGTGGGTTAAAACTATCCCACAATGAGCGGCTAGAATTTTTAGGTGATGCTGTCCTTGAGCTTATTGTAACCGATTATTTGTATAATAAATATCCAGATCAAGATGAAGGAAGTTTGACGGCTTACAGATCTGCCCTTGTGAATGCTGTAATTATTGGAGAGATTGCTCACGGTCTTGGAATGAATGAATATTTACTTTTATCAAAAGGTGAAGCAAAAGATATTGGTAAGGCCAGAGGTTACATACTGGCCAATACATATGAAGCTTATGTTGGAGCAGTCTATCTTGATCGAGGATATGATGTAGTGAAAGGTTTTATTGCAGAGACGCTATTAATTAAGATAGAGACAATCATTGCTAAAAAGCTATGGCGTGATTCAAAGAGTTTAGTCCAAGAAAAGTCACAAGAATATCTAAACGTCACACCATCGTATAAAGTTTTGAATGAAACTGGTCCTGATCATGATAAGCATTTTACAATTGGGATATATTTTGGTGATGATTTAATTGCAGAGGGGAAGGGAAAATCAAAACAGGAAGCAGAACAAGCTGCAGCTCACAGAGCATTAGAAGTTAAAGAATGGCTTGATTAAAAATGACACTTAAATCCATTGAATTGATTGGTTTTAAATCCTTTGGCAAAAAAAGCCTTGTTGATTTTACCACACCAATCACAGGAGTTGTCGGACCAAACGGTTCGGGTAAATCAAATATTGTTGAGGCAATTCGCTTTGTCCTTGGTGAACAATCAATGAAATCTCTTCGTGGAAAAGGCGGAGTTGATTTAATTTTTAAAGGATCAAAGATGATCTCTTCATCTTCTCGCGCCCAAGTTCTTATTACTTTTGATAACACAGATAAGATTTTTTCTTTTACAAATAGCGGCCTGGGTGTCTCACTTGATTACGACGAAATAATAATTGGACGAGAAGTTTTTGCGGATGGATCAAATAAATATTCTATTAATCATACGGAAGTCAGGTTAAAAGATGTTGTGGATTTACTTGCCTCCGTAAATATCGGTAGCTCGGGGCACCATATTATTTCTCAAGGCGAGGCTGACCGAGTTTTGAACGCCTCAAACAAAGAACGCCGGGGCATGATTGAAGATGCACTTGGACTTAAGGTTTATCAATATAGGATTAAAGAATCAACTCGAAAATTAGAAAAAACTCTAATTAATATCAAAGAAGTTGGGGCGCTCCGTCGTGAGATTGCTCCACACTTAGCTTTCTTAAAAAAACAAGTTCAGATTGTGGAGAAAGCTCGCGAGATGCGTGAAGAATTAAAAGAATTGTATAAAGTATATCTTGCAAAGGAAGGAACATATATAAAAAACGAGGGGATTCGTTTAGTCAATTTACGTAAAAATCTCGAAGAAAGAAGTTTAGAACTCGGTGCTAAGATAGAAGTTTTGCAAAAACAAAATGGTCAAAATCAAGTGGAAAATATATATGGAAATGAGATAAGAGAAAAAGAAAATCAAATTTCAAAAATTCGTGAAAATAAAAATGAGCTAGTTAGAAAATTGGGTCGGATCGAAGGAATCATTGAAGGGATAGAATATCAATTTTCAAAAGTTAAAGAGATAAAAAATAAAACTGTTAGTGAAGAAGAGATGAGAGTCTTTGTGGATGACTTATTAGTTAAAATTGATGAAGCTATTTTAATTGAAGATTTGCCAGCCATTATTCAGGTTCTCAAAAATATTAAAATAAATTTGGGTGAATTTTTTAATAAGAAGGAAGAAAATCTTGATGAACCTAAATCTTTAAGTGACAATGTTGAATATTTGGAAATGCAGAAATCAAAAAGTAGTATTATTGATGAACTCGAGAAAATAAAAAGTGAAGAGGATAAAATCATAAATATAATTAAAGAACTTAAACAGAAAGAACAAGATAACTTGGCCTCATATCGAGATAGTGAACGTATTTTATATGAACTCTTGAGTCAAAAAAATGAGGTGACTTCAAGTATTCATTCTCTTTCTTACGAAGAAGAAAAATTAAATATCATTAAAAATGATTTTGAAATGGAATTAGCAGAGGCAGGGGTATTGATTGGTCGGGAAATTATTTCTTTTGCTCAAACAGAAATTGAAGGGGAAAGTAATAGACAAGAGCAGAGTGACCTTCATCGTAAAATTGAACGAATAAAGATAAAGATTGAAGATGCTGGCAGCGGAGGTGGAGGAGATATTATGAAAGAGTTTGAAGAGACAACAGAGAGAGATGCTTTTTTGGCAAAAGAAATTGATGATTTGAATAAGAGTATTAAAGATTGCCATATTTTAATTCAAGAATTAAAAGAAAAACTTGATACTGAGTTCAAACAAGGAGTAGAAAAGGTTAATAAACAATTCCAAGAATTTTTTGCTTTGATGTTTGGTGGAGGCGGAGCATTTTTAGCTATTACAATGGAGCACAAAAAAATAAAGAAAAACGATGAATCTGTCGAAGATGATCTTTCTTCTTCAGGTGAAGAGGGAGAAGAAGACGAAGATGAAAATGAACTTGGTTTTGAAAGAGGGATAGAAATAAATGTTTCGCTTCCTCACAAAAAGGTTAAAGATTTACATATGCTCTCAGGAGGGGAAAGATCACTAACTTCGATTGCTCTTTTGTTTGCGATTTCTCAAGTGAATCCACCACCATTCTTGGTCCTCGATGAGACAGACGCGGCCCTAGATGAGGCCAATTCTCGAAAGTATGGGAATATGCTTGAAAACTTATCTACGTATTCACAGTTGATTGTGGTAACTCACAATCGTGAGACCATGTCTCGAGCTCAAGTTCTCTACGGCGTCACAATGAGCGCTGAAGGGGCTTCGAAACTACTATCTATCCATCTTAAAGACGCGACATCTTACGCTAAATAGGGGTGTTTGACTGAATAAATATATTGTGATATAATGCAATAAATTTTTCAAACCTAACCCCGACTACGATGAAAAAGATCTTTGTTTTGGTTATTCTTATAATAAGTGTAACCACCTTTGGTTTCGGACAAAGAGTATCCGAATTTTCTTCCATTAATTCTGAGATGATTTATTTCTCAGAAAAAGAGATTACTCTGGTTTTCAATCAGAGTGCCAATATGAATCCTGAAATTAAAAATTTGGATCAGAGTCTGGCTACAGGCTCTAAAATCAATTTTTTGATTCAGGGAGTTACTACTCCAATCACTGCTAAAGCTGGTGATACCCCGATGAATATCCTTAGAAGAGGTATTTCAAAGGATTATTGGATCGACTGTAAACAGGTCCAAGAATCTCTCAAGGAAAATCACGAATCATACGTTGGAGTAAACTCCACCCAGCAGGGAGATAATAATTTTAAAAGTTTAGGGACTATAGGTATTTGCAGCATTGCGCTTATCATCTTAATAATTTTATCTATTATGGTATATATGTATTTCAATAAGAAGGAATACTCATAAAAAATAATATATTATTAATACGAAAATATTTATGCCACTACGTGTTGTAGTGGCATTTCATTTGCTTGTAATGAATTATTTCTATAAATTTGTGAGAATTAATAGAATAATATTTTAATTATTAAATCATAATTTATTTTCATCTAAATTAATACGTTTACTGTGTCAAACTTATGGGTTTAGTGGGTAAAGGATGGAATTATCTTAGAGTGGTTGGTATTATTGGAGTTGTATATTCTCTGCAAATTTATTGAAACCAAACCATTAACTCTTTGCATTTTTGCTTGACTTTTTGAGTAATACATGATATGGTTTTAGAAAATAAACCTTAAAAAACAAACGAAAAAAATAAAGCCATGAAAAATATTCTTCTTATTGTTGTGCTCTTATTGAGTGTCAACAATTTGACTCAGGCAGATATGCTTGGATCAACAAAAGATTCCACGGTCAATGTTGACTCGACGGAAGTTGAAACCCTTTGCTTCTCAAATGCTGAGATAGCAAAAATTATTGAGGACAGCAGGTCCTTAAATCCTCAGATTCAGAATCTGAGTATTATAAAGACCACTGATACAGTGGTTTTGAAAATAAATGATTCAAGTCTGTACACTTTTTCTCCGTCAAGAGGAGAGTATTGCTGGATCGTGCTTGAAAGGGGAATAAAAAAGAATAAACTAATACCGATTTTTTCAATTGACGATTCTACTTCTTTTTCCTCTGAAAGACAATTAGATTCTATTACTGTGTCAAACTTTTTAAGAGAAGTGGATTATTATTTGGAGAATAGAAACTCCCCACCTGATTCTTTTTCCTCATTTAAAGAATCAGCTTTAGTAGATTCTAACTCTTCTGAAAAAGAATCTTTGGTATTAACAGAATCTAATATACCGAAAAAGACAACTGCAGTTCAGCCGAGGAAGATGAAAAAGATTTCTCCTGCAGAAAAAATAGAAAAGGAGAAATTGTCAAAGGAATTATTAGGAAAGCTTGCCCCTATTGATAGGGGAAAAGAATATGATGACGCTTTAACTTTAGATTCTTTTCAAAAAAATGATGGAGACATTTTAAGTGATTCTTTGTCAGTGATGAAAAGAACTGAACATGTTTATAATTATGGAAGTGACGAGAGCAATAGCATAAAAATAAGTGTCAAAGAGTTAATCTGCGCTGTAGCAGGGATATTGATTTTCATTTTTGCTCTTGTATACGGCTTGAAAGATTATAAGAAAAATCGTCCTTTTAGCAATAAGGATTATCTTAAAGAATTAAGAAAAGACCAAAAGCTAGAAAGGGAAAGAATAAAAAGAGGGGAACATTTTTTAAAAGAATGACCTCTGAAAAGACAATAGAAACAAGTCGTCTCGCAAGAGCGGCTTTTTAGTTTAAGAATTCAGTTATTGTTAGCTGACTATCTTTTATTTTTTGGGCATTGTCGAGACCGACAAAGCGATAATGCCAAGATTCATATCGGTATCCAGTTGTCTCTTCTTTGCCTTTTGGATAGCTTTGAACAAAACCAAATAAGTACGCATTGTCGCGAAGCCAGAGATCTTCAGGAGAATCGTTGAACGAGCTAGTTGCGGAAGAATATTTTACCGTTGGGCCAGTTATATCCACGGCTGTTCCTAATTGATGTTCAGAGTGCCCAGGTTTGGCAATTGAAATTTTAGCTCTTTTTTCATCAACTTTTAATGCATTATTGTAAAGATTTTTTTGAGTTTCATAACTTCTAAAACCAGAAGTTGCTCGTATTGTGAGGCCATCTTCTTTTGCTTTTTTTACCATCGCTTCAAAAGAAGTTCGGGCTTCATCGATTAGACAAATTCCTTTGCGTGTGCTTGATTCTGTATTTAATTCTCTTAATTTTTTAGGAACATAACTAATATTGGGTAATTTAATTTCCTGACCTAAATCTAATAAAAACAAATCATCAAAATCTTCTGTTGATTTTAAACACGTCGTATTATTTTCTTCATCTTTCTCTTCAATTTCTTTGATACTTGAAATTCCTTCGGGTTGGTATTTTTTATTTAAAGTAATTATTTTTTGTTCTGTATTTATTAAATCTTTTCCGGCGAAAGTTGCTTCAAAAAGCATTCCACGCATAGTATCTTTTGAAAAGCTTTGGTCAAAAATAAAATTTCCTAGAGAGTAAACAATTGTTTTACCATTATATGTTTCAATATCTTCCATAACATGTGGATGGTGCCCAATCACAAGGTCAGCTCCACCATCGATGGCACTGTGGGCAAGAGTTTCCTGCCTTTTATTATGGACTAGTTTATATTCATCTCCAAAATGGAAAGAAACAATTAAGACATCCACTTTTTCTTTTGCGTTTTGGATTATCGAATCAAAGTCTGGGTCACTTGCAAGAAGAATTCCTGGGTTAGATTCAGTAGAGCCTAGCCAATTTGGCCCAACATCGGAAAAGCCTAAGAAGCCAAAACGTGTTCCATTTTTTTTGATGATCGTTGGTTCTTCAGCCTCTTTTTTATTATTTCCCGCACCTGTTTTTAAAATATTATTTTCATTCAAACGCGATAAAGTATCAGTGAATGCTATTGTATTCCAATCCCCAACATGATTATTGGCAAAAGAGACAATATCAAAACCGGCCTCTTTAAGTGCGGGCAAGACAATAGGGTCCATTCGGAAAGAATATTTACTTCCAACATTGTTACCTTTATCTGAAACTGCTCCTTCTAAATTACCAAATAAAATATCGGCATCTTTCAGTTCTTCTACATTTTCAAATAATTTACTGTAATCACCGGCGAAATTTTTTGCAACTGAGCTTTTTACCCCGCGAGTCAACATTATATCTCCAACAAAAAAGATAGTAGTGTTTTTTATTTTAGGTATTTCTTCAATTGCATTGATTGCCTGGCCTGTTTGATTATCAGTATTTATATTATTTATATTTTTTATAATATATAAAACAGTTCCAAAAAATATTATTGAAATTATCAACGATGTTATTATTATTTTAATATTACTTTTCTTCATCATATTTTATATTATTTCATAATCAATTACTTTTTTGTTCATGTCAGCATTTTTGACGTTGAATTTAACTTTATCCCCGAGAGTATATTTTTTATGTTTTCTTTTTCCTTTAATACTCATTCCTTCTTTATCAAAAGTATAATAATCATCTTTTAAATCTCTCATTCGAACCATGCCTTCGCATTTTGTTAATTTATCCTCGATATATAACCCCCATTCTGTTACTCCGGTTATTATACCTTCATATTTTTGGTTTATTCTTTTAGACATATACTCGACTTGTTTATACTTTATAGAAGCACGTTCAGCTTCAGCCGCTTCTTTCTCTCGAAGAGATGCTTCTTGACTCATTTGTTCGTATTCAAACCATTTTTCTTTGGGAATTATTTTTCCTTCTAAAAAATCTGATAACAAGCGGTGGACTATGACATCTGGATACCGGCGGATTGGAGAAGTAAAGTGAGTGTAAAACTTAAAACCAAGACCATAATGTCCAATATTTTTTGTTGAATATATGGCTTTTGCCATCGTCCTAATTATGGCCGTGTTTATTGTATCTCTGATCGGGCTGTGTTCCAGTTTTTGAATTAATTTATTAATTTCTTCAGTTGGAATGATTCCATTTTTTAATATGACTTTGTGGCCAAGTCTTTTAAGAAATGAAGCTAAATCTTTAATCTTTTCTTTATTTGGAAAATCATGGATTCGATATAAAAATATTTTTTGTGTCCCGTCTTTATTTTTTTTAGACATAAATTCTGCAACCTTACGGTTAGCAAGTAGCATGAATTCCTCGATTAATTTATTCGTATCGATTCTTGGTTTTGTATAAACTGACAAGGGGACACCATTTGCATCTAAGTTAAATTTAACCTCATCTTGTTCAAGTGAAATGGCTCCGTCTTTAAATCGCTTTTTGAGAAGTATTTTTGAAAGATTATTTAAAATATTTAATTCCTCGAAGAAGACTCCCTTTTTTTTATTAAGAATTTCTTGGGCTTCTTCGTATGTAAATCTTTTGTCTGAATGAATTATTGTTCGGCCGAACCATTCTTTGTGGACATTGCCCATTTTGTCAATTTCAAAAACAGCGCCGAAAGTTAATCGATCAACATTTGGATTTAAACTACATAAACCATTAGATAGCTCTTCTGGGAGCATCGGTATTGTGCGATCAACTAAGTAGACCGATGTTCCTCTCTGGCGAGCTTCAGAATCAAGTTGAGTGCCCAATTTTACATAATGAGATACATCTGCAATATGAACACCAATCTCGAAGTTATCATTTGGGAGTTTGGCAAATGAGATAGCATCGTCGAAGTCTTTGGCATCTACCGGGTCAATAGTAAAAGTAGTTACTTTTCTGAAATCTCGACGATTTTTAAGATCATTTTGTTTAATGCCTAAATTAGAGATTTTTTGGGCTTCTTTTAAAATTGATGAAGGAAATGTTGCGTTAAATCCTTTCTCAAGAGCAATGGCTTCCATTTCAGCATTGTGCTCCATTGGCATCCCCAAAATTTTTATTACTTCGCCAATAGGTGCTTTTTTATGGTCAGTCCAATCGGTAATTACAGAAAAAACTTTTTGTCCAACAAGGGCCCCATTTAGTTTTGATTTTGGAATAATAATGTCAGCGTACATTTTTAAATCAGATGGGATCAGAAAATATGTGTCATTTTCTTTTTCTAATATTCCGGCATAGCCCTTTTTTGAACGGTTTAATATTTTAACAATTTCTCCACTTAATAACCCGCCTTGTTTTTTGGGATGAAGCATTGCCAAGACAGTGTCTCCATTGCAAGCCGTATTTAAAAAATTATGATCAATCTCAACTATTTCACTTTCTTTGCCAAAACGGACAGTTCCAGTTCCACGGTGTGAAATGTTTATTATTCCCTCAATTGTTCGGCTATCCTTTTTAATTATTTCCTTCATAAAATTTAGTATAGCATATAATTAACCTATTCCAGCAAGGCTGGAATTTAATCCAGCCTTGCTGGGAAAAAGTGGGGAAAAGGTGGAAAAAAACTTGTCTGGTATAGACAAGGTGATATAATTTTAATATGTCAATACGCAAAGTAAACTTTGTGGACAGAGAATATTACCACATATATAATCGTGGAAATAATAAACAAAAGATATTTCAAAATAAAAATGATTATGAATATTTTTTGAAATTAATCTTTCTCGCTAATCGGGAGCAAAAATTTAAAATTTCTTTTTTGGGTCCTGGAGTCTACGATACAGAAAAAGAAGCTGAAATTGTTGGGATTGGAGCTTATTGTTTGATGCCAAATCATTTCCATTTATTAATTACTCAAACTAGCGAAAATGGTATTAGTAAATTTATGCATAAAGTTTTGAGTAGTTATTCTCATTATTTTAATAAAAAATATGATAGGACAGGTTTTCTTTTTGAAAGTAAATTTAAATCAGAATATGTTGATGATGATATTTATTTGAAGTATTTGTTTTCATACATTCATTTAAATCCGGTTAAACTAATTCAAAAAGATTGGAAGCAAGAGGGTATAAAAGATAGAATTCAAGTAATAAATTTTTTGAAAGATTATAAGTATTCAAGTTTCGATGATTATTTGGGTTATAAAAGAAAAGAGGGTAGAATTTTAAACAGGGAAACTTTTCCTGATTACTTTTTGACAAGTAAAGATTTTGTCGAAGAAATATTTGACTGGCTTAAAATTGAATCGTAGAATGTTTCCAGCCTTGCTGGGAAGAAGTTTGATTATTTATAGAGTATGTGCTAATATATTTTTATGTTAAAAATTAGATTACAAAGAATAGGGCGTAAGAATGATCCGGCTTTTAGAGTCGTTTTGACAGATTCGAAGAATGCGGCAAAAAGTGGAAAGTTTAAGGAAATTTTAGGTTCATATAATTTAAAAAAAGGAGAAGTCGTTTTCAAGTCTGACCGAATCGCATATTGGATGAGTAAAGGGGCTCAAGTATCAGATACTGTCCATAATTTTCTTGTTCACCAAAAATTGATTGTCGCAAAGAAGAAAAACGTTTTATCTAAAAAATCACCAACAAAATCACGTAAAGAACTCAAAAAAGCTTAGAATCGTTAACAAAAAAACACAATTCCATGATTGTGTTTTTTTGTTGCAAGACAAAAGAATTTTATGATATAATGTGTCGTAGCAGTTTGTAGTCGGTACACTGCGTAGAATTAAGAATAATACTAAAAGATATATATGGCAGATGATAAAGCATTTTTAGAATATATAGTGAAAGCATTGGTTGATAATCCAGAGGATGTAAAAATCGACCGAACCGTAGATGAAATGGGGGTACTAATAACGATGACAGTTAATAGTGCTGATATGGGTAAAATTATTGGTCGTCAAGGGAATACGGCTAAAGCAATCAGAACTTTACTTCGAGTAATAGGAATGAAGAATAATGCCCGTGTTAATCTGAAGATTAATGAACCAGAAGGCGGAAGAGTTGAAACACAAACAGCTGATATGGCACAACCCACAATGACGGCAAGTGAAGCATCTAAATCAGTTGATGCTGCACTTGATGATTTGAAAGGAATATAAAATTAGTTGCTAGGTTCTAGTGATTAGTAAATAGTAAAAATACGTTGGTAATACCAACGTATTTTTACTATACAAATTAGAAAGTAGTTATTATTAATTAAGAATCGTCTTGCATTTTATAATATAATATATAAACTTGAATTATCTAGAAACTAAAACCTAGTTGCTAGAAACTAATCTATGAATTTTCATATTGTAACTTTATTTCCAGAAATGTTTGACTCATATTTGAATGAGTCTATTTTAGGTCGGGCAATAAAAAATAAAAAAATTAAAGTATCTTTTATTAATCCTCGTAAATTTGTGACAGGAAAGTATAAAAAAGTCTGGCCCGATGGTAATATTTCCGCGCAAGTAGATGATAAGCCATATGCCGGCGGTCCCGGGATGGTAATGCGAGCTGAACCGATCATAAAGGCCGTAGAAACTATAATTAAAAAAATTACGAATTCTAAAACCAAAAAGCAAACACCAAAAAGCAAAGTCATAATTATTAATTTTATCCCCTCGGCCGAAAAGTTTGAGACAAAAATGGCCAAAAATTTTTCACAAAAATATACTGACATAATTATGATTTGCGGAAGATATGAGGGAATAGATGCTCGAGTAGATAAAATTCTAAAAACCAAAAAGATATCAATTGGTGATTATGTTTTAACAGGGGGAGAAATTCCAGCAATGATTTTAGTAGACTCTATCTCTCGTCAGATAAAAGGCGTGCTTGGGAATTTTGATTCCCGAGAAGAAGAGAGAATCTCTTCAAGTATTGTTTATACTCGTCCAGAAATTTTAGAATATAAAGGAAAAAAATATAGAGTTCCAAAAGTTTTACTTTCCGGTAACCATAAAAAAATAGAAGAATGGAAAAATCATAAATAATACGATATCCACATAGTGTTTTTTACTCACAATATTAAAAATAATATGATATAATAAACAGGCTTATGATGATCAAAAAAATAAAATCTCATTGGCCCAAAATACTTTCAATCTTATTCTTTGTCTTACTAATCGGTTCGTACACAAACATCCTTGCAATCGGTCAACCATACAACCCAGGTGAGACTTTAGATCCTGCTTGCCCACCGGGCGAAATTAATTGCACTGTGTTAATTACAGGGCAGTCTTCTGTTTGGACAACCATAGGAAATGATATTTATTATAATACTGGTAACGTTGGTATCGGACAAATCACCCCTGAGGCAGTTCTTCATTTAAAAGCTGGCACTGCCACTGCTGGAACTGCACCACTTAAATTAACTGCTGGCACAAATCTCTCTATAACCGAAGCTGGAGCTATTGAATATGATGGAACACATTTGTATTTCACCGCGATTAATGGAGGAACAAGACATCAGCTTGATCAACAAGCTGATGGCGGAATGGTTTATCCTGCTGCTGGAATTCCCAATTCTACAAGTGGTGCATGGGGTACAAGTTACACTACAACCGGAAGTGGAACGGTTATTGCTCTTGCCGCAACCCCAGTATTTATCACAAATATTACAACTCCGCTTGTAATCGGCGGAACAACCACAACATCCCCTCTAATATTACGTTCGACTTCCGGAGTTGGTGCAACTGGGGCTGACATAATTTTTCAGACGGGGACCAATGGGGCAACTGAAGCGGTGAGAATTTTGAATAATGGTAATGTCGGTATCGGCACATCAACTCCAAACAATTTACTCCAAGTCGCAAATC
>CAZQOL010000019.1:0-12934 GCA_964595185.1 uncultured Candidatus Saccharibacteria bacterium
GAACCGGGATAAGAGCAGGAAGAATCATTTGTTTGATGGCACCAGTTGTAACGATATCTACACAAGTAGCGTAGTCAGGTTTTCCTTCTCCTGTCATTATGCCTTTGATCTCACGGAATTGTCGGCGAACTTCTTCAACAACTTTTCCGGCAGCTTTTCCAACAGCTTCCATACATAGAGCTGAGAAATAATATGGAAGTAAACCACCAATCAATAGTCCGGCAATAACTAAAGGATTGCCTAAATCAAAATTTAATTTATGTCCAAGGTCAGCAAACTCTTGTGTGTAAGAAGAGAAAAGAACAAGGGCAGCAAGTCCGGCTGAGCCAATTGCGTAACCTTTCGTCACCGCCTTTGTTGTGTTTCCAACTGCATCAAGCGGATCAGTCACGGCACGCACACTCTCTGGTAAGTTTGCCATTTCGGCAATTCCACCAGCGTTGTCAGTAATAGGACCGAATGAATCAATAGCAACAATTATTCCTGTTAAGGAAAGCATCGACATGGCGGCAATAGCTACACCGTATAGTTCTCCAAAATAATATGCGGCTAAAATTCCAAAGACGATTGAAAGAAGTGGCAGAGCAGTTGATTTCATTGAGACAGCAAGTCCTTGGATAACATTTGTTCCATGACCAGATTGGGAAGCCGAAGCAATTGATTTTACAGGATTGTATTTTGTCGAAGTATAATATTCAGTAATGATAATGATGAGAGCTGTGACAACAATTCCAACAATTGCACTCATGTATAAATTTGTAATTGAGTAATTTGTTTGTCCGGACATTAGCCATTTTGTAATTGGATAAAAACCGATAGCGGAAAGAACTCCTGAAACGATGAGTCCTTTGTATAGCGCTCCCATGATATTTTTCTTTTTTCCAAGACGAACAAACCAAGTTCCGATGATTGTCGAAAGAATTGAAACACCACCGATTGCAAGAGGATAAATAATTGCATTATCAAAACCAGAGAAAACCAAAGAACCAAGAAGCATCGTGGCAACCGAAGTCACAGCATATGTTTCAAATAAATCCGCGGCCATTCCAGCGCAGTCTCCAACATTGTCTCCAACGTTATCAGCGATAACTGCAGGGTTACGAGGATCGTCTTCTGGAATTCCAGCTTCAACTTTTCCGACAAGGTCAGCTCCCACATCAGCGGCTTTTGTAAATATTCCACCACCTAATCGGGCAAAAACTGAAATCAAACTTGCTCCGAATGATAGACCGACAAGAGAGCGGACAGCCGAAGCCCCGACGAATTTAGTAGCGATAATATAAAACAATGTGACTCCAAGTAAAGCAAGTCCGACAACTAAAAGTCCAGTCACGCTTCCTCCCTTGAAGGCAAGCGACAATGCTTCTTTTAATCCTTTTTTGGCTTCTTCGGTTGTGCGAACATTGGCACGAACGGAAACATTCATTCCAATGTATCCAGCGAGTGCCGACAAGATTGCTCCAACTAAAAATGAAATGGCCATCATCCATCCAAGCATTGGTACAAAACCAATAATTAAAAACAAAACGATAGCGATGATACTAATTGTTTTATACTGACGATTGAGATAAGCTTTGGCTCCTTGTTGAATGGCAGAAGCAATTGCTTTCATTTTTTCATCTCCGGCACCCTTACTCATAACCAATTTAATTAAAAACAAACCGTATAAGATTGCGACTACTGAGGAAACAAGAGCAAAAATAATAAATGGATTCATGTTTATATAATTACTAATTATTAATTACTAATGACTAATTTAAACTGACACCAATTTTCGACTAATTATTAATTGGTAATCAGTAATTGTTAATTACTATCGGTTCCATCATCAACGATACCATCGTCGAGAGCATCTTCACTGACACCTTCACTTACAATACTTTCTTTTTCAATAATTTCATTTGTTTGTGCACTTTTTATATCTATTCTCCACCCAGTCAATTTAGCCGCTAAGCGAACATTTTGTCCACCTTTACCAATGGCTAAAGATAATTGATCATTGGCAACTTCAAGGACGGCTTTGTGTTCTTGTTCATTAACTTCAATACTTAAAACATTGGCTGGCGAAATGGCACTTGAGATATATGTTTCAGGATCTGGAGACCAAGGAATAATATCAATTTTTTCACCATTTAATTCACTCATTACTGTTGTGACTCGGACTCCTTTTTGTCCGACACATGAACCAACAGGGTCCACATGTTCATCGTTTGAGAATACTGCAATTTTAGAACGACTTCCTGCTTCACGAGCAATTGATTTTATCTCAACGACTCCGGATGCAATTTCTGGAGCTTCCATCGAAAACAATCCCTCAATTAATTCTGGATGTGTCCGAGAAAGTTTAAGGTTGACGCCTCTAGGGGTTTCTTCAACTTGATATAAATATGCACGGATTCTTTCACCTCGACGATAAAATTCACCAGGGATTTGTTCTTCGGGTAAAATTATTCCTGTTGCACGATTAAAATCGATATAAACTATTCCGCGTTCAACTTTTGAAACGAAGCCGTTTATGATTTCACCTTCTTTTGTTCCGTACTCATCGATAATAGCTCCGCGTTCTGCTTCACGAATTTTTTGGATAATAACTTGTTTAGCAGTTTGGGCGGCGATTCTTCCGTAGTCTTCTTTGTTCTCGAGAGGAAAAATTAATTCATCTCCAGGTTTTGCATCACTTTTTATTTTTTTAGCATCTTCAATTAAAATGTGATGCTCTTCATTAAAGCGAACACGCTCGTCATCATCAGCGATTTCTTCTTCATCGTCATCTTCAGCTGTCATGCGAACTAAAGTATCATCAACCGCAATTTTAATTTGATAAAATTCCATTACGCCGGTTTCAATATCCATTTTGACTCGGATGATTTGACCTTTTTTCCCGTAATCTTTTTTATACGCAGCGGCAATCGCCTGCTCAATAGCATCGATTATTTTTTCGCGCGGTATTTTGCGTTCTTGCTCAAGTTGCTCAAGAGCAGACTTCATTGTTTTTAAATCTAACATATATATAATTACGAATTACTAATTACTAATTAATAATTAAAATCCGTTTTTATTAAATTTTTACTTACTATTAAATTGTAATTTCCGCTTAAATTTTTGGATACTTATTCTTTAAAATATACAATAAATTTAGGCGATTTCTCAAAAAATATCCTCACACACTTTCTATTTTTGGAAAAATAAAAGCCCGGTTTCGAGAACGGACTTACTCTCTAAAATACTACTACAAAGCTCACTCTTGGTCAACATCAAAACCAGCAGTTTTTTGAATTCAAACCCCGTGATATTTTGTTGCATTTTCGATTTATTTTGTGAATTTAAGAAAAGCAAGTGAAAAAATTAGATGTGGGGATAAACTGGGGATAAACGGATAGCTCTCTATTGAAGGAACTTTATAGTTATTATGATTTACATTCTTTATTTATAAGGATATTTTTGATATTCGAGGAACTTTTATCCTTAAAAATGGGATAAAAAACGATTGAATATGAGGCAATTTTGATTGACATAATAATTAAATAGTTAGATAATAAAGTCGAGTAGTAATTGTTCGAATTTGTTTAGATCTTTCTTAATAAATATAGACTTTTTGCCAAATCAATAATTCTTTTCAGCCAAAGAATTATTTGAGATATGTATTTATTCAGAAAAATCTAAACAAATTCATTGACAAATCTAAAAACAAACATAAAACCAATACGCCATGAAAAAGCTGTTTGCCTACGCGTTCCTTTTTCTTTCCCTGGCGTTTTTACCAGGTTGCGGAAAAGAGGAGGATGATCCATTCGTATTGGAAAATCCTGAAGTTGAAATCTCTTGGAGTAATCCTACCCCTGATTATATGGGGACATCTACTCTCACATGGAAAGTGACAGGTCAATATTTTTCGGTCATTGTTACAATTAATGGCCAAGTTATTTCCAATCAAGCACAAGGAGATGCTCCTTTGAACGATTTAGTTCAAAAACAGGTAGCATTAATTGTGGTCAAAAGGGCTACTCATGATTTAGAGCCAATTAGCAAAACAGTTTCAACTGTTCCTAAAAATAAGGAGGAAATTCCAACTATTAGTATAACTGCAACACCTGATACACTACCTTATGGTGGTGGAAGGGTTCAAATCTCATGGACTGCTAATACGAATTATGTCGTTTACAATAACGAAGCCCTTGAACCTGTTGGGTCCTTTGAGGCTGGTTGGATTTATGAGGATAAAACATTTGTGTTTTTTGCCTTAAAGGGACTTGATTTAGACACAATAGGTCAAATAACAGTCTTTGTTTCTAAAATTCCCCCACCCACCCACGATTGAGGATACAATTTCTTCTTCATTTGGATCTTGGAGGAGATCAAAGTTGCACTTTGAAATCAATGGCGAGTGGATTGAACAAGAAGTCTGGGAATGCCAAATGGACGATCTCACGACTTTTTATTTGACGCCAGACAAAAAAGTTGTGACTAATTTTGGGGTACTTCGTTGTATGGGAGAGCCAGAATTTTCGGAAGAAGACAACTGGTCTATCTCTGGGAACATCCTAACGATGGGTCAAGTTACACGTGAGATTACAGTTGATGAAGTCACATTAACTATGATTTCTGGTACTGTCGGACAAAGAGTCCGAGAAACGTTTGTTCATTAGTTTTTAATATAATAGCTGCCTTTTTATAAGGGCAGCTTTTTTATTGAGAGATGTTCTAGTAATTAATAATATATGTTATAATTTATGTGATTAACTATAGAAGAAGAAAAAGTTTTTTTATTATCATTAATAATATATATTAATATGAAATTATTTAAATTAGTCTCTATCAGTATTTTTGCTTTAATTATTTTAGGGCTATTTTCACCCTTTTATTCAATTCAAGCATTTGGGATAGTGAATGAGTATATGACAGGGTCTACAACGAATGTTACTTACCCATTAACTAGTAACCATGGACAGTATCCAACGATGTGGATAAAAACAAGAATTAATTTTACTCCAACTGAGCAAGGTGCCAGCACATGCGTAAGAGTTGAAGCTACGAGTGACGAAGGTAATACAAATTACCAACCATTGATTTCTGGTTTGGGTAGTTCAAATTTTTCTTATTGTGCAAGCCCAACTTCCCCAAATTTTGTAGAAGGTGGATACTCTTTTAATACGGCGACTCCTCTTTATGGTCAACATACAGCAAAGATTAGAGTTAGCACTAATGGTGGGGCGTGGAATTATTATTCAAGGACTTGGACTATAAATAATCCTTTGAATGTCTCAGTTTCTGCTACCCCATCTTCAATAAATTTTGGAGGAAGTTCGACAATAAATTGGTGGAATGGTACTAGTACTTGTTTCAGAAGTGATTCGACAGGAAGTCCCTTCGGGGGAATTAATGGAGGAGCAACTGGTTCTTTCTCGGTAAATCCACCAGGTCAAGACGCTTTACCTGTTTATATTACTTGTACAGATTTATACGGGTCAACAACTGATATTGCTGTTATAACAATTAAACCAGTTGTAACAATAACTGCTAATTCTCCTATTACTCAAGGTAATCCGACAACTATTTCTTGGCATTCAGATAGTGTATTCGATACGTGTACAATGACTAATTTTGGGACGACATATCCAGCTCCTTCCGTGACTCTTTACCCTAGCCAAAATACTACTTATACAGCAGATTGCGTTAGAGACAATAGTCCTTATTTATCTTCAAGTAATAGTGCAAGTAAAACGGTTATCGTTAATACCCCAACCCCATTTGTTTCATTGAGTTTTAAACCAGACCAAGAAAAGGATTTGATTAAAAAAAGCGATACCGGCAATTTAGGTACAACTTATTTACAGATGTATGTTATGAATGTTCCTCCTGGAGGCTGTATACTGAAAAACATAACTACTGGACTTTCGCTTGGCACATTTAATAATCTTAACAACTTTCAGTTCCCGGATCCACCTGTTTCAAATCTACAGAGCGACAGTAATGATTTTAAACTTGACTGCACAGATCCGACAGTGGTAGATCCTCCAACTATTAATGTTAAAGCTCAATCTGGAATTTTAACAGTTCCAACGTCTTGTACAATTCCATCTGGAAGTAATATGTGTCCAAATCAACCAGTATCATGGACCACAACAAATCCTTATTCGATTTCAGCTCAACCTTATACTTCTATTTACCAAGATGGAGCTAAAATTTATCAGATAAGTAATACTGGTAATGGTTCAGCAATATTAACGGGAGCAGGGATTCCAGTTGGGGGAATAAGCAGGACGGCTAATTTTTATTCAGAAAATTTCGTAGATGGCCAGAATACTGGAGGCACAGCTTCTAATATTCTTGATACAAAGACAATGATAGTTTCTTGTGAAATAGGTACAACATGGAATGGAAGCATTTGTACTACCCCAATTGCCGTTCCAACTGTTACGACAGCGCCAGTTACACAAATAACCCAAACTTCTGCTAAAGGAAGTGGAACTATAGTTAGTAATGGTGGATCAGCCGTTACTTTAAGTGGTATTACTTGGAGTACGGCAAGTATTCCAACAAATAGAAATCCAAATACAATTAATCCTCTTTATAAAACGACAACTGGCTGGGCAATCGGAGGTCCGTGGACACCACTTCATGATATGATATCTTTAACCCCGAATACCCTTTACTACTATAGAGCCTATGCAATTAATGATGCGGGTTATGCTTATGGTAATCAAGTTTCTTTCACAACTCTAAATACTTCTACGATGTTTGGTTCTTTAACTGGTTCACCGAATCCTTGTACGATTGCTCAAGGATCAAGTACTTGTAATACAAATTTAACTTGGACAATAAATAATATTGAATCAACTCTATCTAAAATTACAGCAAATGGGATGACAGATATTACTTTAAACACCCCAACTATTGGAAATGATTATGGCGCAACAATAAACAATATTACAGTTACATATCCAAGCCGAACTTTTTATCTTTACAATAATAATAAATCATTGGTTCCAGTTTCACCTGCAGGAACAGGTAGGATAATAGACGCACAATGTATTACTGGAACTAGTTGGAATGGAACAATTTGCGCTCCTCTTCCAACAAGTGGAACATTGACCGCCACAAATTGCTCAATTCCTTTGGGAGGAAATACTTGTAATACAACTTTAAATTGGACAACGACTAATCCGATTGCGGGGGTTAATTCAGCTATTACTTCTAACTATCCTTTTAACAATTCGCAAGTCTTTACTGGAAATAATGGAACAAATCAAACTGCCACTGTTCCATATAGTTCAAGAGCTTTTTTCCTCTATCATAATGGTGTTCAATTAGCTTCGGCTACGCCATCAGCTCTTTGTACATTTGGAACAGCTTGGAATCCCACCTCGCATACTTGTGTCTCAAGTGTAACCTATACAGTCACTGCTAGTGCTGGAGCCAACGGAACAATTTCTCCTTCAACTAGAACAGTAAATGCAGGAGCAACGACGACATTTACCGTGACTCCAAATAGTGGATACACAGCAACAATTGGTGGAACCTGCCCAAGAGGAGGTTTCGTGGGAACGACTTACACAACTGGACCTATTGCTTCAAATTGTACTGTAACAGCAACATTTTCAATTGATCTCGCAACTGGGGTTCTAACGATTGATCCTTTGTCTTGCGATATTGCTCAAAACGCAAGCACTTGTACTGTCACGGGTGCAACTTGGACTACGACAAATGCAACACAACCATCTTTAGTAGATGTAAATACAGGAATAGTATTATCAACATTAGCAAACAATTCTAATCCTCTTACGGTTTGGGTTGCATATCCTCAGACAAATTTTGCCTTAAGACACAATGGTTTTCCAGGTATTTTAGATACAGAGACAGTAACTGCAAAATGTGTTAAAGACACTGAATGGGATGGATCAAAATGTATTGCGACTTCAGGAGGATTAAGCGGTAGTATAACGGCATCTGATTGTACTATTTCAGAAGGGGAAAGTACTTGTTCTTCAAATATAAGTTGGAATACATTAAATCCAATAGTAGGACATAATTCGGAGGTGACTACCCCAGTAAACATAACTGTTGGAAGTGGAAATGATGGAGACAAGACTTATGATATTGGGTATGGAGATACATATTTCTTCTTGTCTCATAATTCAATTGAGCTTGGGCAAGACATGGCAAGAGCTGTGTGTGAATCAGGTACAACTTGGAATGGAACAATTTGTACTAGAGTAGATATAGGAGGAACTGATGGACAATGTGGGTATCCTCATGATAATTGTATTGTCGGAGAAGCTTTTAGCCAACAAGAAAGTATGGAAAGTTTCACCTGGCAATGTAAAGGAAAAGACGGAGGTAATGATAGTGGTATTTGTATCGAAATGAAAGGCGTTCCCGGTGGCATAAATATCTATTTTAACGCCAGTCCAAAAAGAATTTTCAAGGGTAGATCATCAACTTTGACTTGGAAAGCAGAAGGAGCGACTTCATGTATGGGAGACACCTTTGATACTGAGGGTAAAGTAGAAGGTATTTTATCAGTTAAACCAAGCTCCACTACAACATACACGATCACTTGTTCAAAAGAAGGAGTAGATTCAGAAACAGCAACACAAGAAGTTAAAGTGAGTGTTATTAAGTTTTTTGAGATATAAAAATAAGTAGTAGGTAGCAAGTAGTAAGAGAAAGAAGAATAGCAAAAAACCTCCGGATGGAGGTTTTTTGCTTTTTCTTGACATTATGTTCAGATTTGATAGTATGAAGTTCAATCGTAATCTCTCACTTTGTGGGGGAAACATTATTAATAATTTATGTTGATAGCGTCTAATTAATTACGAATTACGAATTAGTAATTACGAATGAAATTGGGAATTACCAACCAATAAAAATATATGGCAGTAGAAGAATTTAACAGAGACAAGCCTCACGTAAATGTCGGGACCATTGGTCACGTTGACCACGGGAAAACTACATTAACTGCGGCTATTTTACAAATACTAGCAAGACAAGGAGCAGGATATGGCGCTAAAATAAAAGGCGTTGATCAAATTGACTCAGCTCCTGAAGAAAAAGCTCGTGGTATCACGATCGCTCTTTCTCACAATGAATATTGGACACCAGCACGTCACTATGCGCACATTGATGCTCCCGGACACGCTGACTATATTAAGAACATGATTACCGGTGCCGCCCAAATGGACGGAGCTGTTATTGTCGTTGCTGCCACAGATGGAGTTATGCCACAAACTCGTGAGCATATCTTACTTGCAAAGCAAGTTAACGTTCCAAAAATAATCGTCTTTTTGAATAAATGCGATATGGTTGATGACCCTGATATGCTTGATCTAGTTGAAGAAGAAGTTCGTGAACTTCTTACAAAACAAGGTTTTGATGGCGCAAATGCTCCAGTTATCCGAGGTTCAGCTTTGAAAGCTCTTGAATCAGCAAGCAATGATGATGAATGGGCAAAGAGAGTCTTGGATCTTGTTAATGCTCTTGATACTTATATCCCAGTTCCAGAACGTGATGTTACAAAACCTTTCCTTATGCCTATCGAGGATATCTTTTCTATTGAAGGCCGTGGAACAGTCGTAACAGGAAAAATTGAACGTGGAGTAATCAATGTTGGTGAAGATGTTGAAATTGTTGGTATTAAAGATACAGCAAAGACAACAGTAACTGGAATTGAAATGTTTAACAAAAATCTTAAACAAGGAATGGCCGGAGATAATGCTGGAATCCTTATCCGTGGTATCAAAAAAGAAGATGTTACTCGTGGACAAGTTCTAGTTAAACCAGGAACAGTCACTCCTCACTCAGAATTTGTTTGTGAAGTTTATATTTTGAAAAAAGAAGAAGGTGGACGTCATACTCCATTCTTTACTGGATACAAACCACAATTCTATATTAGAACAACAGACGTTACAGGAGAATCCACCCTACCAGAAGGAGTAGAAATGGTTATGCCAGGAGACACAGTTAAACTTACTGTTAAACTTGTAACTCCAGTTGCTCTTGAAGAACAAATGCACTTTGCTATCCGAGAGGGTGGTAAAACAGTCGGAGCAGGAGTTGTAACAAAGATCATTAAATAAGTAGAAAGTTTATAAAGTCCATAAAGTTATAAAGTTGAATTAAAATGCTTTTACTTTAGGAACTTTATTACTTGATAACTTTATAACTTAAACCCTTATGACAACAAAGAAAGTTTTAAAAGTAAAAAAGGGGAAAGAGGATGTCGTTGTCCAACTTCGCATTAGAGTTAGAGCGTATGAGAATAAAATTCTCGATACTTCGGTAAAACAAATTATCGATACAGCCTTACGTTATGATGCGAAAATTGTTGGACCGATTCCACTTCCAACTGAAATAAAAAAATACACAGTCAATCGGTCGTCGTTTGTATTTAAGAATGCCCGAGAACAGTTTGAGATAAGAATTCATAAACGAGTTATTGATATTTTGAATCCGAATCCAAAAACTATTGAGGCTCTCACAAATTTATCACTTCCATCTGGAGTTGATATTGATGTGAAAATGATGTAATTATATGAAATTTATTCTTGGAAAAAAACAGCATATGATGCAGTGCTTTGCCGACGACGGTACTGTTGTTCCAGCTACGGTTATTTCTGCTGGGCCACTTATTGTGACGCAAGT
The DNA here is from genome assembly GCA_964595185.1 of uncultured Candidatus Saccharibacteria bacterium. GTDB lineage: Bacteria > Patescibacteriota > Minisyncoccia > Phycocordibacterales > UBA9973 > UBA8515. The sequence goes on from CAZQOL010000019.1 coordinate 10,642, forward strand.
AAAAAATCCTGATATTGATGGATATACAGCCGTTCAGGTTGCTTACGAAGAACAAAAAGTAAGCAGGGCGACAAAAGCTCACTTGGGCCACGTTGCCGGATTATCTGGTGATGACAAAGAAGTTGCTTACAAGCATCTTCGAGAGTTTAGAGATATTGAAGAAATAAAAGAAGGAGACAAAATAACTGTTGGAGTCTTTTCCGTTGGTGATATGGTTATTGTTTCCGGAGTTTCAAAAAGTAAAGGATTCCAAGGTGTTGTCAAACGTCATGGTTTCCATGGAGGACCACGAACTCACGGTCAAAAACATTCAGAACGTGAACCGGGTTCGATTGGAGGAGGACTTAGAAATAAAGTTCCAAAGGGAATGAGAATGGCTGGCCGAATGGGTGGCGATCGCATTACTGTTAAGAACTTAGAGATTATTGGTGTCGATAAAGAAAACAATCAATTACTCATTAAGGGTGCGATTCCAGGACGCCGTGGAACGCTCGTTGAAATTGTCGGCTAATTATATGAAAAAAGAAATAAAACAAAAAAATATAAAAAATTCCGACAAAGTTTCAGCACCTACAATTTCTAAAGTAATAGAAACTGAAGTCTACAACCAAAAAGGTAAATCAGTCGGTAAGCTTTCACTACCAGAATCAATTTTCGGATTGACTTGGAATGGTGATTTAGTTCATCAAGTTGTGACAGCGAAGCAAAAAGGAACAGGACGTGCCCGACAGGGATCAACTCGCTCACCAATTTGGAAAGGCGGAGGAGTAACTCATGGACCTCGTAATGAAAAAAGTTATGAGCAGAAGATAAATAAAAAAATGAGAGTTAAAGCGCTCTTTACTGTTTTATCTGAAAAATTCCGAAAAGGTCAGATTCTTTTTGTCGAAGAAATGTCTTTGAAAAATATTAAGACTAAAGATGCAGTTTCAATCATAAAAGACTTGAGTACTGTTTCTGGTTTTGAAAAAATTATGGGAGGAAAGAAGGTAAATCTATATATTACAACTCCAGCAAAGACCGATAATCTAAAAAAGAGTTTTGCAAACATTAAAACAGTAGAGATTGATGAAGTCAGAAACATAAATCCTGTTGATCTACTTACTTATAGATATATTATCATTTCACAACCCAAAGAAAGTATTGCTTTCTTGGGAGGTAAAATAGAAAAAAAATAATATGGCCACAACAAAAACAAAAAAGAATATAAAGGAAGAGGCAACAGCAAAAAAAGAAAAAACTCATCCATTAATAAAGAGTCCTCGAGTGACAGAAAAATCAGCGATTGATGCGGAGCGTGGTGTTTATACTTTTAATGTTTCACCTACAGCAAATAAAAATGAAATAAAAAAAGCTATAAACTTTATTTATGGAGTGATGCCAGTAAGTGTTTCTGTTACACAAATCGCCAAGAAAACAGTTACTCGCCGAGGAGTGGTTAGTGTTAAACAAGGAGGTAAAAAAGCGGTCGTCCACTTGAAAAAAGGAGATAAAATAATCTTTACATAATTATTATGAAAAAATATAAACCTACAAGTCCATCGAAGAGACACCAAACAACTGTTACGTATCGTAATGTATTGACGAAAAGTACTCCAGAGAAATCTTTAACAAAAGGTTTTAAAAGATCAGTTGGAAGAAATAATCAAGGCCGGATCACCACTCGCCACAAGGGTGGGGGACATAAACGTTCATATCGAGATATTGATTTTATGTACAACAAGCACGATATCCCTGCTAAGATAACATCAATAGAATATGATCCAAATCGTAATGCCTTCATCAGTCTTGTTTGCTATGCAGATGGAGAGAAACGTTATGTTGTTGTTCCAAAATCTTTAAAAGTTGGAGATAAATTTATCGTTGGAGAAAAAGCTCCTTTGACTGTCGGTAATCGTCTACCACTTCGTCTAGTTCCAGTTGGTACATTTGTTTATAATATTGAGATAAAGCCAGGAAATGGATCAAAACTTGTTCGCTCAGCCGGAACCTTCGGCCAAGTGGTGGCAAATGATTTGGGTTATACCAATATTAAAATGCCTTCAACTGAAATTCGAAAAGTTCAAGAGAATTGCTACGCTTCAATTGGTGAAGTTTCAAACTCTGAATATAAATTACAAAATTTTGGAAAAGCAGGAAGAAGTCGCTGGAAGGGTATTCGCCCAACTGTCCGAGGTACAGCCATGAACCCAGTTGATCACCCACACGGTGGAGGAGAAGGACGCCAAGGACGTGGACTTCGCCGAGCCAAGAGTATGTGGGGTAAGCCAACAGGTAAGGGTCAGAAAACACG
>CAZQOL010000020.1:0-12461 GCA_964595185.1 uncultured Candidatus Saccharibacteria bacterium
TTCATCAAGTGGACAATAAATATTTAATTCTTTAACATTTATTTCGCTATTGGTATTTATTTTTCTTTTTGAGTTTTGGAATCTCTTTGTTTGAATTTTCCTGGCCCTTAGGACTCTTTCTTTTATGATTTTTGTATTCTCCCCTTCTTGTTTTTCATTTGAAAGTTTTTCAAAATCAACATTTCCGACTGTGACCCAAATATCAATACGGTCCATAATTGGTCCAGATAATTTTCTTTTATAGCGATCAAGATCACTTGGTTTACAAATACACGATTTTTGTTTATTCCCCTTATTTCCACAAGGACAAGGATTCATAGCCGCGATTAAAATAAAATTTGACGGAAAGATTGCTGAACCTTTGGCTCTAGAAATTGATACGACATTGTCCTCGAGTGGTTGACGTAGGGCCTCAATAACTCTTTTCTCAAATTCTGGAAATTCATCAAGAAATAAAACACCACGGTGTGCGAGGGTAACTTCTCCTGGTTTGATATTTGCTCCTCCGCCAATCATTGAGACGTAACTGGCGGTGTGGTGTGGGGCTCGAAATGGTGGTTCGGTAATTAATGATTCATCTAATAATCCGACAATTGAATGAATGCCAGTAATTTCCAAGCATTCTTCCTTGTTTAAACCAGGTAGAATTTGAGAAAAGACTCGTGCGAGCATTGTTTTGCCAGTCTCTGGAGGACCAGACATGGCAATATTGTGACCTCCAGCTGCAGCGATCTCAAGTCCACGCTTGGCCCCTTCTTGACCTTTGATATCAGAAAAATCTAAAGACCCAATTTTTTCTTTTGTGGATATTTTTGTTTTTGGTTGAGGAGATAGTTTCACTTCTAGCTCAGAATTTTGATGGATGTCTCCTTTTTTGTTTTCAGGCACAGGAGGACAAATATGTTTTATTACTTCTTTTAAATTTTTTGCTCCGTAAATCGTGATTCCATCAACAAGAGCGGCTTCCTCGGCATTATCGACTGGCAAAAAAATTTCTTTGTAACCTTCTTTCTTTGCTACTTCCGTCAATGGCAAAGCACCTTTAATCGGCCTTAGGTCACCATTTAAAGATAGTTCCCCTAAAAAGATTCGATGTTCTGGATCAAAATCAATTTCTTCAGCTGAGAGTAAGTAAGATAAAGCAATTGCTAAATCAAAGTAAGGCCCCTCTTTTTTCAGGTCAGCCGGGGATAGTGAGATGACAATTTTTTGATTTTGATTTTTTGGAGAAGTATACCCAGAATTTTTCAAAGCTGAACTCATTCGGTCTTTTGATTCATCAACGGCCTTATCTGGTAATCCAACTAAAGTGAAAGCGTGCAAAGTATTTTTGGTAATATCAACTTCAATGGTAACGATTTTACCCTTTAGGAGGTGTGTTTGAGCTGAATATACTCTTGAGAATGACATAAAAATATAAAATCCCAAAATAATCATTTTGGGATTTTAAGCTAAACATTTTTTTCCATGCACTCCTTGCAGGTCGGAGCTGCAGGGTTTACTTCTAGTCGATCTTCTTCAATTTTCTTTCCACATATTTCACAGTTTCCATAATTTTTATTTTCTATTTTCTCTAGAGCTTTATTGATATCATCAAGTCGTAGTTCAAGTAAATTTAATTTGCTTGAGCGTTCTTCAAAGTCTGTAGCTTTGTCTGCTTGATCTCCAAAGTCTTCGACTTCTTGGTTACTTAGATCATTTTCAGGAATGGCTTTCCAATCTCCCGTTTTATCGACTTGGCCAAGGCCAATTAACTCTTCTTCAAGAAGTTTCTTTTCTACCATTAATTTTGTTTTGTAATTATTTAAGTCCATCTTTTTTAGTAGTTTTATTAACTATTATTTATAATATTATGTTTATTTGTTAGCAAGCCTACCTTTATATATTTTAGCAATTTATTCCCCAAACAACAACCTCAAAATAGCTATTTATTTTTTACTATTATACGTGAGATTATCTCTTTTAAAGTTTCTAAAGTATTTGTAACAATTACTTTGTTGTTTATAAGGGTGTAGTAAAGGATGGCTTGGCCATTTTGTCCATACAAGACACGAGCATCATTGTTGTTGATAATAAGATCCTGCCATTTTTTCTGCGAGCTATCCTCGGCCTTATTGTCGGAGGAGAACAAAATACCTAAATCTTTTGACATTGTTTTTTCCCAATCAAGAAGAGAAGCGTATGCTTGGTTGTAATTGTTTGTTTCAAAAATTAAGAAGTTGTTCGTAGCTATATCTGGTGAGTTTTTTTCTTTATATTGTCCAAATAAATATTTGCTTGATAACGATCTTGTTAAAGCATTGGGTGCATTTATCTTTAATGTCGAGATAAAATTATCAGTTGTTAATTCTTCGGAAACACCTTCGATTGTTCTAGTCAAGAAAATTGCTCGGACCCCGCTTGTGTATACTTGGGAGTTTTGATTTATTTTTGCAAACAATTCTACCGGTTCATTTATATTTGTAACGTCGATAAATAGATACGTATCATGAAGAATAAAAGTATCAGTATTTTTTACAATTGATTCTGGAATTTTTTCTTTTTTTGAAATTAGGAATGATGATCCTACTATTGCTGCAACAATTAAAAACACACCGCCCAAGACAAAAAATATTTTTGAAGTTTTTGTTCCCTCTGCTTTTTTATAGATGTTTTCTTCTTCCCTTTTGGCTTTTTCTGCTAGAGCAATTTTAATAACCGAAGCTTCATTTTCTCGAATGGCATCGGCCATATCGGAAGTATAAGTTCGAAGAACTTTAAGATCTTCCCCGTTTGATTTTATTTTTTCCTGATCCATTTTTAGATTTTATTTTCTGGTAAAGAAGATTTTGGTTTGAAGAAATTATTATCTGCTTCTTTAATTGAAAAACTTAATCGGCCTCTTTCATCCACTTTAATTACTTTAACTGGGACCTTATCTCCTTCCTTAATAATATCAGAAATTTTTTCAACTCGGAATGGAGCAATTTCTGATACGTGAACAAGGCCCTCTGTGTCGTGTCCAATTTTAACAAAGACTCCGAAGTCCATGATTTTTACAACTTCACCTTCGGCTTTATCCCCAACTTTATATTCGTGAGTCATGCTTTCGATAATTTCAATAGCTTTATCTGCCCCACCATTTTTACCTGTGACGAAAACGGTTCCATCTTCTTCAATTGTAATTTCCGTTCCGGTTTCTTCACGAATAGCATTTATGTTTTTACCTCCTGGTCCGATGATCATTCCAATCTGGTCTTTCTTTATTTTTGTCACCAGAATTTTTGGAGCATTAGGTGAAATTGATTCTCGAGGTTTGGAAATTTCAGCATTAATGGTTTCAAGAATTTGAAGACGAGCAGTTTTAGCTCGAGACAAAGCTTCTTTCAAAATTGGAATTTTAACTCCAGCAACTTTCACATCAAGTTGGATGGCAGTGATTCCATCTTTCGTTCCAGCCACCTTGAAATCCATATCTCCATAGTGGTCTTCAGGTCCTTGGATATCAGACAGCAAAACATATTTATCACCTGTCTCATTTTCCATGAGTCCAATTGAAATTCCTGCGACTGGAGTTTTGATTGGTACACCTCCATCCATGAGTGCGATTGTGGCGGCACAGATTGAAGCCTGAGAAGTGGAGCCGTTTGAAGCCGTTGATTCAGAGACAACTCGAATTGTGTAAGGAAAAGAAATTTTTTCTGGGATAACTGGAGTGAGAGCTTTCTCAGCAAGAAAGCCATGCCCCATTTCACGACGATTGATACCTCCGACTCGTCCAGTCTCTCCGCCTGAGTATGGAGGAAAGTTGTAGTGATGCATGAAACGTTTCTTTGATTGGAATTCCATCCCTTCAATTGTTTGCATATCTTCTGGTCCACCAAGAGCAAGGACTGATAGGACATGGGTTTCTCCACGATAAAATATTCCAGAACCATGAAGAACATCTGATATTCCTCCGGCTTTGGCAAATAATTTTCTAATCTCATCAACTTTTCTTCCGTCGGCTCGAACATTTTTTTCAAGAGCCATTTTGTGAAACGCCTCGTCTAGATAATGATGAAGATAGTCTTCGGCTACACTTTGCTCTTTTTCATCATCACTATCTTTGTATTTTTGTTCTAATAGTTCATTCCATAGTGTTTCAGCTTCACTTGTAACTTTTTTACTTTCATCCGTGAAAAGTTTTTCCTCAAGCAATGGTTTAATTTTTTCATTAAAGAGAGAGATCACATCACTTCCCAATTCTATTTTAGGAAATGAAAGTTTTTCTTTTCCTAATTCACTTGCCAGCATTTTCTGGAAATTTTCCCATTTGGAAATTTCAACAGAAGCTAAATCAAAACACTGACCCATCTCCTCGTCAGATAATTCAAAAGCCATAGCCTCGATCATATTGATTGTTTTATCTTTTCCGCATACTAGTAAATCAAGAGCGTAAACTGCTTCATCTGAATTGGGAATATAATTATTTACTTTCAGTGTTCCGTCTTCTTTCCCGCCTGCTCCCTCGTGAGGGCGGGCAGGTGTTTTACTTATTTGAACTGCCCCGATAGGGCCGTTCCATGGAATATTTGATAAGTGAAGTGCAATCGACGCAGCATTGATACCAAGAGTCTTTGGATCGGTCTTACCAATAGCGATAACTGTCACAATTACTTGGACGGCATTTTTTATGTGTTGATCAAAAAGAGGTCGGATTGTGCGATCGATCATTCGAGCCGCTAAGATTGATTGATCACTAGGCCTGCCTTCTCTTTTATTATATTGCCCACCTAAAATTTTTCCGGCAGCATAAAATTTTTCTAAATATTCAACCGTTAAATTAAAGTATCCTAAATTTTTGCTTCCGTCTTTAGAGATGACAGCTGTGGCCATGACGACTGTTCCCTCACTTTTTAAAATAACCGAGCCATTGGCTTGGTTAGCCAAATCACTAAACAAGGCGATAATTTTTTTACCACCGATTTCTACTTCGTATTCTTTGCTTTGCATATATTATTTTATCCAGCACTAAATTTTGTTTAAAAAATTTAGTGCTGGGTATAGTTACTCTCCAGACTCTAGTTTTGAAACTTTCTGTTTCAACTCTAATTGTCTGAAGATTAACTAGCTAATTATTAATATTTCTAATATAGCAAATTTGAACCCTTTTTTAAAGGGGGGTCAAGAATTGACAATACACCTGAAAAGAAATAGTCTGTAGAAAAAGTCCTCACCTAAAATGAAAAAAAGTTATGGAAACTATCTTAACAACCAATCCAGTTTTTTTTAGTGAAGGAACAAAAGAAATGATTGATTTGGAGAAAAGTATTTTACCCCCAAAACAAGATTTTACAGAATTTGTTCTTCCAAAAAGAATTAATAATTTTAATCTTATTAAACTTGTGCCCAACTTCAGGTCGCACGATGATGCCCGGTACCTGGTAGACATTCCTTCATTTATGGAAAAAGAAAAAAGTTATTTGCTTTACCATCTTTCAAAAAATGGTGATAAATGTGTAACCTTTTGCGTTTGGGATGAGACCAGGTGGCACACCTCAACACTGGTACCACAATTTAATCCAGTTTCATTTCCTGGCTGGAATGAAGGAATTATCCTTTTGTTGTAAAAATTTTCTTTGTTAAAAAACAACCACTTCTTTTAAAGGAGTGGTTGAATTTTTTTATTAGTAAATTAAATATTTACGATAGTTATTTGAGAGATCAAGGAAATCGTCGGCTTGCTCTTTTAGTTTCATGCTGGCCGATTTTCCAAATGAAACGACTTCAACTTGAATTCCGGAAGTACTTTGCAAATATTCAACAAGTGGGACGAAGTCTCCGTCCCCGGCGACTAAAATTAAAGCATCAAGCTTTGGAGCCATTTTCATGGCATCAACCGCTAAGCCCACATCCCAGTCTCCCTTTTTAGCCCCGCCAGCAAAAATTTGTAAATCTTTTGTTCTTGTTTCAATTCCTAATTTTGTTAAAGCATCAAAAAAGTTTTTTTCATCCCCTCCCTCACTTGTTATAACATAAGCAATAGCACGGACAAGTTTGCGTCCAGCCACCGCATCTTTTAATACAGCACCAAAATTTACTTTTCGTTTATATAAATTTTTTGCAGAGTGATATAGATTTGATGTATCTATAAAAACTCCAACTCTTTGTTCTTTGTGTTTAATTACACTCATTTTATTATAAGTTGTTCCGATTACGGAACACACATAAATTAATTTTTAATATAAAAATATTATCGACCAATGTTATCTTAACAATATTTCTATTAAATAACAAAAAACCTCCTCGACGTAGGTCGGGGAGGTTTTTTGATTAAGCTTCTTTTAACTTTTTACTCTCAGACATGTATCTTTCTTTATCAGTATTTTCCAAGAATTTTAAATGATTTCTACGATCAGCCACCATTTTAATAAGTCCACGGCGGGAATGATTATCTTTCTTGTGTTCCTTTAAATGCCCAGCTAATTCATCGATTCTTTTACTTAAAATAGCAATTTGGACCTCAGGACTTCCTGTGTCTTTATCGTGCAATTGGTTCTTTTTTATAATATTTTGCTTTTTCTTTGTCGTTAACATCGTTTTGGTATAGTAGCATAAAATGTTAAAGAATGCAAGCCCCCACATCTATATTGTCATTGTTTTTCATTCTGTTATTTTTTTATTTGATTATTCTTATTTTTTGTAAAATTTAAGAATTATTGATGCTTTTGTATTAAAAAAACAGAATAATGACAATATGGGTGTGGGGGCAAGCTCCTATCTTGATTTTCAAATTAAATTTAGATACTATTATTATGAATACGAACAAAAAAGGACGTAGCCGAAAATCCTTAAAGAGTAGGCAAAATTAAAAAATCAATATTATGAAAAAGCACCTGGTTATGAACAAAGGATCTTCAATTTTCGACAGCACGACCGCAATGTCATTAAACTTCGGGCAAATTAACAGCAGGTAGCCGGCTTCAGCGAAAATGCCGGGACTCTAATAGGGTTCCGGCTATTTTTATTTTGCGACCCGCCAAAGGCGGGCAGGCATTAATGTTTTATGATATAATTATTGTACGACATTAATATGAATACACAATTAGAACAATTAAAAAGGGAATTCTTAGAGCATGTTGAAATCGAGAAAGGCAACAGCTTAAAGACTGTCAATAATTATGATCATTATTTAACTCGTTTCTTTGAATTTGCCAAAATTAGCGAACCAAAAGAAATTACTGATGATAAAATTCGAGAATTCCGTCTTTACCTTAATCGCCAGCCAGGAGTCAAAACAAAAGGTCAACAAGCTGGAACTCTCAAGAAGAATACTCAGAATTACCATCTAATTGCTCTTCGATCCTTTCTTAAATATTTAATGAAAAGAGGAATCACTTCCTTGTCTCCTGAGCGGATTGATTTAGCAAAAATTAAAGAACGATCACTTGATTTAATTTCCACAGACTAACTTACTCGACTTCTAAAAGCCCCGCTTTCTTTACCTATTACAAATAAAAAATTTGAAAACCAAAAAGTATTGAGAGACAAAGCAATTCTTGAATTATTTTTTTCAACGGGCTTACGTTTATCAGAACTTTGTTCAATTAATCGGGATTTAGATTTATCCAAAGATGAATTTTCAATTCGCGGAAAAGGCGAAAAGGTTCGAGTTGTTTTTCTCTCTGATTCAGCTAAAAATTCTATTCGAGAATATTTAAAATCTCGAAAAGATATGGATGAACCTTTGTTTATCCAATATTCCAAAAATTCACCAAAGCAAGGCCTTGGCAAAGGAGGAAGATTGACCCCTCGTTCAATTGAAAGAATTGTAAAATACTATGCAATTGTGGCTGGAATTTCCAAAAAAGTTACTCCTCACATAATTCGCCACTCATTTGCCACTGATCTACTTTCAAATGGAGCTGATATTCGTTCGGTTCAAATGATGCTCGGACATGCTAACATAGCAACGACACAAATATATACACACATAACAGATAAACAATTAAGAGACGTGCACAAGAAGTTTCACAGTAAATAATATATGAAAATAATTTCATGGAACACAAATGGTCTGCGAGCGACGGTGAAACAAGGACATTTTATGCCTCTTTTTTCTTTTAATAATCCCGACATTGTTTGTTTTCAAGAAACAAAATGCGAGGCAGAACAGCTCAATGTTGATACTAGAAATTTAAAGGGATATCATTCATATTTTTCACATTCAAAAAATAAAAAAGGTTATAGTGGTGTGGCAATTTATACAAAAATAGTTCCAGAGAAAGTTGAATTGGGAATGGGAGAGGAAAGATTTGATGACGAAGGGAGGATGCTTGTCGCTTATTATTCTGATTTTGTTTTAATAAATTGTTACTTCCCCAATGGAGGCGGAGGACCCGAGAGATTAAAATATAAATTAGAATTTTATGATGCTTTCTTGGAATTTATTAATAAATTAAAGAAAAAAGGAAGGAATGTTATTTTCTGCGGTGATATAAATACTGCCCATGAAGAAATTGATTTAGCTCGACCAAAAGAAAACCAAGAGAATACTGGTTTTTTACCTATTGAAAGGGCTTGGATGGATGAACTTGTGAATAATGGCTGGGTGGATATTTTTCGAAATTTATACCCAAACATGCGTGATATTTATACTTACTGGGATCAAAAAACTCGAGCCCGTGACAGAAATGTCGGCTGGCGGATAGATTATTTTTTTACCAATCAATCTTTTGTTTCTAAAATAAAAAGTTTTAAAACTCTATCTGACTACTATGGTTCAGATCACTGTCCGATAATGATTGAGATATAAATTATTTATTCTTTGAATAATTTATATCTGAGATAAGTTTATTATCTACCCAGCTAAACTCATTAAAATTATTCCACCTGTCATAGACAGAATTTGCAATATATAAAGATTCACCTTTTCTATTATTTTTTTTCTTTATTTTAATAATGGGTGGATTTTTTGATTCAGTTAAGTATCGAATTATTTTATTTTCGCTTATACCAGATTTATAACTTGCGTCTTTTACAAATTCGTTGAATACACGTTCAGGGCATCCGCCGTCTAGTCTAGTTCTTGCACTTACAAGCTTTGAAACATCGAAAATTTCATGGCCCATTTTCCCTTTTTCATTTCGGTTGGATGTTTTAACTATTTGTATCTCGAATTGGCGTGAATGTCTATGTGCATCAGGAATTTTTCCAACTTTTGATATATCTAAAGCCCCTGTAATAGTGATAGCTTCAAATTCTCCCATTGAAGCGGGGTTTGATTCATTGTTTTTAATAGTGAATTTAATATTTGGTGTTTGTTTTTGTATGGCTTCTATTATTTCATCTAGTTTGTTTTTAGGTATGAATGACATATTTTCTATAGTTAAATTTTTAACATTCATATTTTCTGTTAACCATTTGTTTAGAATTGACAATAAGTCACCAAGTTTTTTTTCATCAATTTTTATTCTGGAAGCTATCCCATCTTTTAATGATGTTTTTGCATCTGACTCAGCTCGTGTCATAAATCTAAGCATTGCTTTTGAGGGATCTTTCCAACGAGATGTCATCATTCCCTTAACATCACCATTTTCAGCTCCGTAAAATTCTTTTGCAAAGTTTACGTCTTTAATTTTAATAAATGGGGTGTTTAAATTTTCAGACGGGTGAGAAATTAAAGAAGACTCAAAGTCCTCAGTATTCTTTTTAAGTTCAACAACACCGCTTTTAAGTGTTTCTGAGGATACGAGTGTAGTTTTTACTATTCTACAATAAAGCAATGCCTTACTTAGCCCCTTATTGTCATTTAGAAAGATAGTCTTATTCAGAAGATCAAGTATGTCTTTCTTTGATGATATTGAGGTTGGTCCAATGGATACTTCATTTTCTGTATATTTTAATGTGTTAACCAAAAAGTCTTTCGCTATTTGGTATGCGTAATTTAATTGCTTATAAAACTTTGCAGAATTTTCAGTTTTTCCATCTTCAAGGATCTCGTTTTGAGGAATTTCCATTTCCCTCTCAATCCACTTTATAATGTCTTCCTCTTTTGATTCTGGTGGGAGGCCATGAAAATCTAAAATGGTTGGTCTTTGTTTAGGATCAACGTCATCAAAGGAACCTCCTAGTAAATCATAAAAAGCTTTATATTTCTCCTTAGTTGTCTCAGAATTTTCATATGGGGGCACTATTCTTTTGTCGGGGACTCCTGTTGGAAGCACCGATCCCGGTTTTTCAAAACTCATTGGTTTATTATATATTATTTTGTCTTCCTTTTAAAACTTTTTTCTTGTTCGTCCGTGAGCATTCCTTGTAGTAAGTTCAAAATTATTTGATTTTTTATATCCTCAGGTAATTCTTCAAATGGCCCAGAAACTTTTTTACCCTTAGACACCCATTTATTTATAGCATTAGAAAGTATATTGGGATTGATTTCAACATAGATTATATCATCCACCCAGACACCATTTTCCTTTGAATTAGCAATTTGATCCACTCTGTGATCTTTTTTAGATAAATTGGTCGTAAACTGTACGCCGATTGTTTTCTCTTCAAACAAAAAATCATTACGATTAACTCCGACTCCTTTAATTTTGTGTTTACTTGAAACGAGGAAATCAATCTTATTTTTTACATCTTCAACAGCATTTGATTCCCGAACTTCAATCCCGAGGTCTGGTCTATCGATTGAAATTTTTTCAAGAAATCCTAAAACAATTTTTTCTGCTCTAATTCCAAATTGTTCATTATTACCACCTGATCTCATCGCTATTTCATTGTAGGCATTTGATAGCAACATATCATCTTTTTTTGTTAAGATGGACATCTGCATTGCTAGTTCTTTATTTAATTCCCCATAAAGTCTATCAGCTGTAATTTTCTCAAGAAGTACTTTCCTTAATTTTTTTCCATCTCCAGATTCATTTAAATTTTCTGGTAGATGAAAATCAATTCCAAGTCTTCTGGCGGCTACAATCTGTCCAAGTGTATAATGTTCGTTATTAACGATAAAGCACTTATTCCGTCTATCGTATTCCACTGTTAGTTTATCGTCAGTTTTTTCTACAAGAGAAGTAGATAAAATTTCTCTATATTCACTTGAGTTTTTATTAATTTCTAGTATTTTTTCATTACTAAATAAATCCTTTTGCTCTCCTAAAAATGAGTTTGTTAAATTACTAACCATAAACTGGTCTTTTGTTTGCTCGCTGGTATTTAGCTGTCTTTCAAAAGTATTCATATATATAATTATAACAAAAATTAAAATAGTAATATTTATTGTTTGACCCCATGTTTAGCGCGCAGTTTATCTATTTCTTTTTGCTCCAAATCATCTTTCTTTTCTTTACCTCTAACCCCTAATGTTTTAAGTTCGGTGTCACCGAGCATATTGAGAGATTTTATGATCTCAGATAGATGCTCTTTGGTGTTTTTTGTTGGATCATCTAAAACTTCTTCAAGAAGAGCACTCAAAATCCATCCCATTCTTGGCCCCGGCAACATGCCCAACGTTTTTATCATATATTCCCCATCAATTGCCAATTGCCCTACAGATATTGGGTCATGTAGGACTTCCTCGATCATGGCGTGGTATTTTCGTAGACGATATGGGGCTTCCTTCTTTTTCATTCCGACTCGATCACACTCGCGAACATTCATTAGGTCCCAAATGTGTTCTTTCCCCACATTGGCCACAACTCGACGGACGGCCGAAAGTGTAATCATTTCAGTATCAGAGAAGAACATATGTCCCCGGACTAATTTCAAAACGATTTCAGTAGTTTTTTGTGCAAATTTTAGCCTTTCTAGTATTTGCTTGGTTATTCTTGCTCCAACGACTTCATGTCCATAAAAAGTATATTTTCCTTGCCCTCCAGCTTTTGTCCCATCCCAGCGTCTGGTTCTTGGTTTACCAATGTCGTGGAATAAAGCCGCTAGTCTAATTTCCAAGGACCATCCTTTTTGGGAGGCATGATCAAGAGCATGGAGTAGGTGTTCCCAGACATCATATATATGTGCCCCCTTTTGTTCGCACCCAATTCCTTCTTCCAGTTCAGGGATAATATATCTTAGTAATCCTAATTTTTGTAATAAACCTATTCCCACAACTGGATTGTCTGACATTATTATTTTCATAAATTCATCTCGAATTCTTTCAAAAGAAATGTTCTTAATTAAATGGGCATTCTCACTAATGGCCTCCATTGTTTCATGTGAAATAGCGAAATTAAGTTGAGTAGAAAATCTAATGGCTCGAAGCATGCGCAGAGCATCTTCTTGGAAGCGATCGTTAGGGACATTTACCGCTCTAATGACTTTGTCCTTTATGTCCTCTTGTCCTTTATAAAGGTCAATGATCTGTCCTTTAGAAATACTAAAGGACATTGCGTTTATTGTAAAATCACGTCTTTTTAGATCATCCTCTAGTTTATCACTAAACTTAACTTCATCAGGATGACGATTATCACTATACTCTGCTTCAGTTCTATATGGGG
>CAZQOL010000021.1:0-12446 GCA_964595185.1 uncultured Candidatus Saccharibacteria bacterium
AAACCAAAGTGCTGAACGCCTTCAACTCTCAGCCCGAGCATATCATCGAACCATCAAAATCGCCCGCACTATCGCCGATTTGGAGGGAAGTGAAAACATAACTCAAGCTCATATCTTAGAAGCCCTTCAATACCGCCCTCGGGAGTCTTAAAATAATTAGGAAAGATGGGTGCTAAATACAATCTTGTCGAAAAGAAAAAGCAGTTTGGCCAAGCCAAACTGCTTTTTTAATTAGTAATTAGTAATTAGTAATTATTTTATACCGGTGGTCGCATCTTTGAACCATTAGCATTTTCAACTTCAAAGTGAAGATGTGGGCCAGTGGATCTTCCTGTATTACCTAATCCTCCAATTTTCTCACCTTGTGAGACACTTTGCCCTACACTCACTCCGGCCGAGCTAAGGTGAGCATAGAAAGTCTTTGTTCCATTTGAGTGTTGAATAACAATATAGTTACCATATCGTCCGCCACAATTTTTTGCTCCCTCTTTACATCCTGCCACAACTTTTGTCACGACTCCGGAAGCAGCGGCTACAACTGGTGTTCCTCTCTTATTACCAATATCAACTCCATAATGGAATCCTCCTTTTCGTGAACCATAAGGTGAAGTTATTATTCCGGAAACTGGTCTAATATAGTATCCAGCTGGGGCTTTTGTGTTGGAAGCAACTGAAACCCCTCCACCCGAAGAAGGTTTTGGCTTTGCCGCAATAGTTGGTTTAATAATACCGTTTGGAACGAAAATTATATCTCCTTGTTTAAGTCCATCGCCCTTTGAAAGGCCATTGAAGATCAAGGTGTCTTCTAGCTCAGCATCATATTTATCAGTAATCTTACTTATTGTATCTCCTTTTTTTACAATGTGTTTAACTCCGGTCACCGGCAAAATGTTTAATTTTTGACCAACTGAAATAGTTTGACCTGAGAGATTGTTTTCCCAACGGATCGTATTCATAGACACATCAAATGATTCAGCAATTTCAGAAAGAGTATCTCCGTCTTGAACTGTATAAACAACAATCTTGTCCGAAACGGAACTCTTCTCATACTTTAAGTCTGATGCTCCCAAAAAGCTATCACTATATATGAAAGAATCGTCTTGAACAACGATAGCATCCTCTTGCCCGTCAATATTCTTATAATCTGGATTAATGGAAGTCTCTAAAAGCGGAACTGTCTGGGAATTATATATATTATTGCTTTCTGAGGTCACTATTTCTTCTGCCGTGGCACTTGTTCCTAATACAATTGATTTTAAGTCAGAAAAAAAGCCAGCATCAACCCGAAGAGGTGAACCGGCCAATAAAGAAAGAAGGACAAACAAGTAATAAACCTTAGTGATATAAGGCTTGAAAAATCTAGCTATTTTCATCTTGGGACATTCTGTTTTAGCAGAGCTGTCTTCAGAATCTTTTTGTTGAGGTTGAATAAGCCTAATAAAATAATTACACTATTTTACCCCTTGTGAGGATTACAGTACGACCGCTTGGAAGCGAAGGCTGTAGTTCGTCCAAAATGAATTTTAATTCCATTTTTGGGCCATAAGTAAAATAGTATAACTGTTACAATCATTCAGAATAGCTTGAAAAATAAAGCTTTTATTGAGTTATCTGGAGCATAAGACCGATACCAATGGCCCTATACGTATAAGGGTAGCCCATATGGAGGGTATAGTCAACGAAGTAATCCACAGCCTAACACCACAACATAAACCCGATTTTTGGCAAAATAATGCTTGACAAATATTTTTTATTATGCTATACTTCAGGTAGAAAAGTTGTTCTTTAAATATATTCCATTTTTTGTTAGGGGAATAATTATATTAGTAAAAAGTCCTAAATTATTAAAATAATATTTAGTAATCTAAGACTTTTTACTAATAATCAAATTTATTTCTAACCAGGGAGGAGAGGCTAAAAACAAACGCTGATCCTTCCAAAAAACCTAAACAAAATGGCAGACGATACGAATACCCCAGAAATTGAAAATGAAGGCCGCTCAAGTTTTTTATATTATCTCATCTTAGCAGGGATACTTGTACTTGGCCTCGCAATTGGAGCAGCAATTATTTATTTCGCAATGTTCAAACCAGAAATAAAAGAAGCTGCAGCTCAGCGTTCTATTGCTGACAGTACAGCGAAGGCCCAGGTTGAAGTTCTTGAAACTGAAATTAGCCAGATAAAAGAAACCAACAAAGAATGCAGTCGCAACCTGTTTAATAGCAAGGATGAAATGAAGCAACTAAGAGATACTATCACGGCACGTGATACTCAAATTGCCCTACTGGACAGCACCCTGACAGAGACCAAAACTGCGCTGGCCCATGCATTATCTTCCAAGAAAGGGAAAAAAACCGCCGCCGAACCGGCAGCGACAGGAAGCACTGCTTCCACAACCCTCCCCGCTGGTGTTACAGGGAAATCAAAACCCAGATAATCGGGTTTTGACAAATGAACTAAGCCGGCTCAGTAATGAGACCGGCTTAATTTTTTATAAGAGAATTTATGCTAAAATATAAAAGTCGTATGATGAAAATCGAACACCCTCAAAATTTAATAGAAAAAGAATCAGTTTCTGATTTTTTAAAAAGTGAAATAGAAAAAACTATTTTAAATATTCCTGAGGGGGTGGATAAAAAAACTTATCTACTTGAAACTTTATCTATCGATTACGGCATGGACCTAAGTCGGCAAATAGTTGATTCATTACCCGATGATTTTTTTAATAAGAAAACAAACAAAGAAGAAACTGAAACTCCTTCCGCAGTTGAACTAGAACGCAAACGAAATGCAAAACGAGAAGCCTTTTTACAAAAAGACATTGGCTTATCGGATGAAAAAATAATAGAAATTAATAAAGACCCAAGACTAAAAAAATTCTTCAGAATCGGAGTATATAGTGTCTTGGCGGTTGCTTCTTTGGTGGGAATACTAAAAACTGTTGATTTTAAAAAAGACAAAAAAGAAACAGTTTCAGAAAAAGGAATTGACGGGGTAGATAAAAAAGAAAAAGAGCTAAATAAAACTGTAAATTTTGATAAAAGATTTAATGGAGAAGTTTATGCATCACTACCTGAAGGAGGAAAAAATGTTTATAAATATATGGCCGAAGAAAATCCAACTCCAGGAAAATGGTATCAAATACTAGATAAAGACAGTGCCCAAATATATGTCTTTGATCAAAATAATAATATGGCCGCAAAAATTATTGCGGGCTTCGGAGAAGACGAAGGGGATATGGAAAATACTTCCGAAGAATTTAAAAGAGGAATCCGAACAACACCAGCAGGAGTTTGTTTATTTTCAAATTACATAGATGAAAAAGACACAACAATATATGGCAAATTACAATTTTCTTTAATTGGAAAATCAGTTTTAGGTGAAATTATTAATTTAGGACAACACCAGACATATCCAGACGAAATAGAACCAAGAACAAAAAAATTAAACACTCCGACCCCAAAGGATAATAAATTCTCAAATGGTTGTATAAATATAAGTGAAGCAGATTTTAAAAAATATATTAAACCACATTTCCAAGGGAATTATAGTGAATTTCTGTTTATTCTTCAGGATAAAAAAAGTAGAGACAGCGGGGTAAAATTTGATGCTAAAGAACTGGTTGAGAGTGTTATTCCAATGATCACAGAGATGGCAAACAGAGATATGAATACTTATATCAATTCCGTTGCTGAAACAAAGCGTGCAATCAATATTCGAACAGATGAGATTGAAAATTTGGAAAGTGAGCGAGCAAGACTGGCAGGGGAATATGCTAAAGATAAAAATATTAATAAACAAAAAAAGATTGAGGGGATTAAGAATGAAATTAAAAACAAAAAAAATGAAATCAGCCAACTAAGGGGGTTGTTAGCAATTTATAATGATAAAATAAAAGGGGTAACAATTACACGTAACCAGGTGGAAGAAATTATAACTGAGATGGATTAAAATATGGAAAAGCTGGAAAACCATATAGAAGAAAAAGGGATTGATATTGACTGGCTTTTGGAAAATGTGAAAAGTATTCTTTCTGATGCGCCGGGTGGAGTTGATAAGAAAAATTATTTAAAAGAGAGAATGACAGAAGATTACGGGGAAGAACTATCAGAAATGATTATCGAAAACCTACCAGACGATTTTTTTAAGGGGAAAGAGCTACTCAAAAATGCAGAGTATGAATCAAAAAAAGAAGATATTGAGAGAAGAAGGGAAGAAAAACTGAAAGAAAATGCAATGAGATTTGAAAAGTTTATAGATGAAGATGGGAGTAAAAAAAGATTAGAGATGATACCTACCCAAAGACGCCTAATTCAAGATCTACTTAATAAGATTGAGACGTCTTCAAAGGAAGAATTGGGAAGATGGATGAATAGTAGTAAGCTAGATGAACTTGCTGAAAGTTTTAGGGAGAATGATATTGGAGGAGAATGGGATAGACTGATTAGTGGAAATCCTGATAGTATTAAAATCGTAAAAGATAAATTAGAAAATTTTTATACTCTTGATATATATGACAGGTTAAACGCTTTTAATATTGAGAAAATTAATGAAAAATTTAACTTAGAATTGGAAGAATTAAAGAAGCAATACAATGAGAATTAATTAATAAAAACAAAGACAGTCCAAGGGTTTAAAGGTTTAATAATGATTGACAAATATATTTTATTATGGTAGAATATAGAAGTAAAAAATTTATTTATAAATATTGGTGATATAATATTAAATAATTAAAAACTAATTTTAAACACATGGATAATTTAAAAAAGCTTGTGGAAGGTTTTACCCCAGAACAAAACCGTTTAGTCGAAATAAAAACTAAAATCAGTAAGCTAGAAAAAGAAGCCACAGATACTAAGTCAAAGGATCAGCAAAGTGAAATATCTAAAAAGACCGAAGAACTCAAAAAAGAAAGAGACTTCCTTAAAAATGGGGGCAAATTAGCTGAGTGGGGGAAAGAAGTTAATCCTGCTACCGAAGAAAAACAAAAAGAGTCCAACATTGATAATAAAACTGAAAAAGAAGCATCTGTTGAAGAAATCGCTGAAATTTTAAAAAACAATAAGATCGACCAAATCATTGTTGCTGGTGAAAATATTAATAAAGATAAAAATTCTCCTGAGAAAATACCAGGCCTGCTTCCTGATTTAGATTCTAAATTAGCCCTTCATCTTTTAAGTAATTATAATAAAAAAAGTGCATCTGAAACATATAATGAAGGAGCAGCATACTCATTCATTAATAAAGATGGGAGCGGGAAAGAATCAATCGTCCAAAAGAGTGGTTTAATAATTTACATAGACACGGGAGGAAATTGGTTAAAAATAGAAAAAGAAGGTGAGACAACAACTTTATATATTGACCACCACGGAGTAAGACAAAGAGCTCCAACTTCTGGAGTGAAAATGACCGCAGAGATAATGGAAAAAGCCGGAATTTTAAAAGAAAAACCAGAATGGTTAAATAAACTAATTGATTTTGTAAATGATGTAGATAATTTAAATTATTTAGATAAAAAAGACACAAAAGGTAAGAAAGTCTTCACTGAAAGCTATTTCCGAAATGAATGGCCTGCTTCTCTGTATGCTTTAGCCGAGAAAAAAATACCACTTAAGTTATTGATGGAATTGTGCGAGAAGGGAATAATTAAAGATCTAACGAAACCACTGACCGACGAGGAAATAAATGGAGAAATAGGAAAAATAAAGGTTGAAGAACGAACGATTAAGGATATGTATTTAGCCAAGAAAAAAATACCACTCAATTTATTGATGGAGTTGCATGAGAAGGGAATAATTAAAGACATCAACAAGCCACTTACCGACGAGAAACTAAATGGAGAAATAGGAAAAATAAAGGCTGAAGAACTAACGATTAAGGATATCTGTATAGAGCAAAGGAAAGAAGTATCGAACACTCTTGATGTTGGAGTTAAAAATTCCATTAAAAATAACAAAGATGAGGGGCTTAATTTAGAAGATACTCGACTTGGTAGAATAATATATCACAATCATTTCAAAATTAGAGGAGCATCAAACAAAATCCTTGACCACCTAGCCTTCAAAGCAACAAAAGCAAAAGGTTATGATACATTTGTTAATTTTAATAAAAAGAGAAAATTATTTTTCCTAAATTCAAAAAATCCAAACTTAAGTATTGTTGTTGAGGAATTAAATAAAAAATATCCTGGTTGTGCAATTGATATTCGCGGGGTAATGGTGTATGGAAAAATAGTTGATAGTATGACTGAGGAAGACTTTTTAAATATTATTGATCCGAAAATATTAGAGGGTTCAAAAAAAGTGTTCAAAAAAGAAAAACAAAATGATGAAACAGGTGTAGCTATACCTAAAGATACTGAGCCAGCAATAACACCTGAAGAAAAAGACGCAGAATATGAAGTCAGGAAAGCTGAGATCGAAACAAAAAGACAAGAAGAGATAAATAAAATTTATGAAACACCCGATAGTGAAATCATAAAAGAATCTAAAATATATATAAATTTCTTCGACTCAGTTGAAAATACTAACAGAGGGCTCCAAAAATATCACGTATCTTTAAATTTGACAAATCACTTAGATAAATATTTTAAGGGAGGTGGTGTTTTATACAATAGTGTCCCCTCAGTATATATAGATGACGCCAAAACTGAGTGTTTATCTTTAAATGAAGTTGCCAAATTGTATCATAAACATAAAAACGAGGGAACAAACCCTGATTTAGTTAAGGCAGTTGAAGAAGGCTTGAAAGCAATATCAGAAATTGAATTACATAAGATCAAATACGAGGAATTCTACCCAAATAAAAAAGGGGAAGTCAACGCAAAATATGCTACAGAATTAGCAGAACTTGATAAAAAATATAAGAAAGATCAGGAAAAAACTTCTGAAGAAGACCCAAACGAAGAGGCTACTAAAAAAAACACAGAGAATTCTCTATTATTATACGAAAAGATAAGAGAGTATAAAGCATTAAAAGAGGAAGATGAAGAAGCTGATATTAAGCTAGCCGAACTTTTAGAGATGATTAATCAATTACCTGATGACGAGGAAGGAGAAAACGAAGAACCTCAAAAAACTGAAGGTGTGGGAAATGATGAAGAGAATAAAGAGGAGGTGATAGAAGGTTCTGAAATAAAGACAGATGAAATCGAGAAAAGGGAAACATACCAAGAAATAACAAAGGAAGATTTTACTTGGGCTTTTCCTAATTATATCAATAGGTTCGGTGAGTTTACTATAGGAGATAGATTATCAATAACAGCAGAGGAGTTCACGCATGAGCAAGTAAAAAGAAACACTTTAGGCAGAATACTAAACTCATCACCAACTAAAACTGTAAAATTAAAGAAATCCTATTTTATACTAAAAGATATACAAGCGGGAGCTATCACACAAGCATATAAATTAGACAGTCTTGATGATGCTATGATAAAAACAAATGAAATAATTAAAGAGTATTCAAAAAAAATGGCAGCTGAGATCGGTGAAAATACTTATGTTTCATGGAAATATTATGATGGAAAAGAAAAAATTGAAAATAATATATTATTTTTTATTAAAGAAAATATTACAAAGGCTATCGAGAAAGATCGCGAAGAAAAACCTTTCTTTTATTATTCAATGGAGAAATCAAATAATAAATCGATGTTGAACGTAGGCAATAAAATAACCAATTTACTCGATATGCGTCGTATAGAAAAAGATTGGGTAAGCATGGAAAGAAAGTTTATGGAAACAACTGCTGGAAATGAAGGGTTTTTTGAATATAACATATTTGGTTTTATAAAAATGATTAAAAATATAAAAGAAATAACACACGAAAAAGAAGTATCTGCAAAATCTGACCAAGCTATTTATAAAATTATTGGACCAGATGGAAAAATAATTGAAGATAATATTCAAGGGTATGATGAAGCTACAAAAATTTATTGGGAAAAAACAAATGAGTATAAAAAGGTCGTCGAAGAAGAATTTAATAGACTAAATAATAAAAAGAGATAATATGACTACAAGCGAATACCCCCAAAAAAAAAGCAAAAAAGAACTCGTTGAAATGGCATTAAAGCTTCAAGAAGAATCAACTGCGCGTAAACAAAAACTTGCAAAAATGGAAGCAGAGATTGAAGAGATTACTAAGGTTTCATCTGGAAAAGAAAATAAGGGAGGAGAAAATAATGAAAAACTTGATACAAAACAAGCGGAAAAATCATTGAAACAAATTAAAATAGACGAATCTTTAATTAAAAGTAAAGAAGCAGAACTAATAAATAATGGATACAAAAAAGATGCCGCTAAAAAAATAGCTGGTGTTTATGGTGCAATAGGAGCACAAGAAAAAAGAGAAAGTATTTTAACAAGTAATCCTGAGGTGAAAGATAGTGAAAAAAGACTACAATCAGTTAGAAAATCAATAGAAGAATCAAAAAATGAAATAACTAATTTATTAAAAGATATTAATAATCAAGAGGATCCAATAAAAGTTGCCAAAAGTAAAACATTTGAATTTATAAAACAACAAGTAGATGATGCAAAAGGAAATATCCCAGAAAAACCAGAGACTGACGAAGAAAAAGCTAGACGTAAAAGTGAAGAGTTGAAGGCTGAGTTAGAAGCAAAAGAAAATGCCGAGAAAGGCAAAGAGGATTCAAAATATAATTTTGTTTGGGGAGAATCATGGGGAGGATACAGATCTTACTTACCTTACAAAGAAGGAATCTTTATCTTTGAAATAAATGGCAAAGAATCTGAAGTTACTGTTAGTGAAAAAAAAACAGACTGGAAAAGATATTCCCTCTGGCAAAAAATTATTAGATTTAATTTTAAACAAAAAGGGAAGGAAATATTTAAAGAAAAACCAACGTGGACTACCCTAGTATCTACCGAAAATGAAGAGTTAGATAAAAAATATCCAAAAGTATATGAATTCAAAACAAAAGAAGAAGCAATAAAAAAAGCGGAAGAAATTATAGACGAAGGGTTAAAAATAAAATTTGAGGAAGAGAAAAAATTCATGGGAATAAAAGGTCCAGAGCCTTCACAAGAGCCGGTGGCAACTCCTCCTGTCACAAAGCCAGAACCTGAACCCGCTAGCCCAACTCCAACATCTCCAGAGCCAACACCTCCTCTTACTTCAGAGAAAATTATTTTCTATGAAAATGTACTAAAAGCAAAAGATGAGGAATTCAAAAATCGTTTAAAGAATGGGAATTTATCTGAAAAAATGAGAGGCGGGGTTTTGAAGGCCCTTGATAAATGGGAGAATTTTGGCAAAAACGAAAAAGGAACTAAGGGATTTGCAAAAAGGATGGGTAAAAATGCCATCAACCTTGCTCTGATTGGAATAATTTCCTCTTTCGCAGTTGAAAAGCTAGCTGAAGCAGGAACTGGGACGGCCGCGGCACTCGGGGGTGGTACATTTTCTTACCTAGGAAGAAAAATGGCAATAGGTCTCGGTATTGGAGCAGCCTTTGAAGGTGTTGGTAAAGGTTTCTCGAATGACAATAGTAAAGGAGTAAGGATAGCAAAAAAAGCGATGCCTTATATTTTGGGTATTGCGAGTGTTTCTGCTTCGGTATTCTTAACAGGTGGTATGGTCGGGGCAGCAGCAGGACTAGGAACGGCGTCAACAATGTTGATGAGACATTGGTACGCAAGTGAAAAGATTGAAAAACGAGAAGAAAATGCTAAACAAAAACTTTTAGATAAAATAAGAGCAAGCGGGGAAGAAATAGATATCAGTCAGGTAAAAATATATGAAGATGAATATATAAAGATCTTAAAGAAATATGAGAACCAAAAATTGCGAGGTAGATTATTAGTAGGAATTGCAAAAATTGGAATAGGATCATTGGTCAGTGGATTAACTCTCGAGGCATCAGGTGCACATATGCAAGCCAATATAGATGAACATAATAAAGAAATAGCCGAAGCCGAAAGTAATCACAAGGAAGCATTAAAACGATTAGAGGACTTAAACAAAGAACACAAAGATGCAGTAGAACGCATTGCAGGATTAGATAAACAACATGAGCAAAGTGTTGCTGATTTAAAACATCAAACAGAATTAAAAGAGCAACAAGCCGAACAGGAAAATACTGAGGCTAAGGCTGATCAATCTAAGCCTGATGATAGTAATCAAACAGTCGAGAAAGATCAGGCACAAGAAAGTCAAAATCAATCTGAAGTAAAAGTTGAAGATATAATTGTTCATAAAGGTGAAGGTATTGAACATTCGTTCATTCGACAGATAGAGCACAACTCTGAGCTGGCAAAAGAATTGGGCTACAAGGGAGATGTGGACGATACAAAAGCTCTTCATGAATTTGCTGGACGCCAAGCACACGTAATCGCAATTAAGACAGGATACGTCGATAACCAAGGCCATGAAATTCGAATAGCTGAAGCAGATAAAACTGGGTATGAAATAAAAATGGAAAATGGTCATGTTAGTGTAATCGAAAAAACTTCAACAGGCGAAATTGTAGAAACCCACAATGAAGGAGATAAATTTGAAGAAAAAATTGAAAAGGGAGAATATGTCAAAGATTTTGGTCAAAAAACCAACACAGAAACGGTGGCTGGCTCAGGGGCGAACAACACTCCAATAGATACTCCTCACATAACGGAACCTAGCGGAGAATATTCTGCGGGAGAACAAATAAATCCAGAGACGGGGCTTCCAATGGAACATACCCATCCTGAGCAAATAAATCCAGAGACGGGTAAACCATATCATGCAGAAGGAGATGTTGGTAAAACAGTTTCAGAAGAAGGTGGTTCAGGTAATGTAAATACCGAAAGAGATCTAACCCCAGCAGAAATAGAGCATGTTCATAATGTTTTCGATAGAAATATTGATCACCTATTTAGAGGAAGACCTGAGGGGGAATGGAATTCAATTCAAAAACTCATCCCAGCTGATAGAATTTTAGAATTATATAATAAAGGAGAGGTCGAATCATATTTCAAACCCCTAGTTCATCATATGATGAAATTAGAAGAGGTAACAGGTCTTCGTCCATATTCTTATGATCCAATCGATCACCCAGAAGGGCCAGAAAAAATTCCAGTTTTCATTGGTCGAGCCTTGGAAGAAGCAGCCCGAATTGGTAAACTAGATGAGGTTACATTATAATTAAAATATAAAAATTATGGATAATATAAAAAAAGATTTATTTGATTTATTCCAAATTGATAAAATGCCACCAGAAAAAGGTGAGGAGATGCTAGGGCGACTTGCCAAACTTGTCTTTCAGGCAGTTTTGGTTCGAGTTTTACCTATGCTTTCTGAGGAAGAATTAAGCGAATATGAAAAGATTGTGGAAGGAGAACTAGAAGTAGATGTTTTATTTAAATTTTTGTCAGAAAAAATAGAAAATTTTGATGATATCATTAAAGAAGAAGCAGAAACTTTAAGAATCGAATTATCAAAACAGATTGAATAAACAAATACATAATAAAAATTCCCCACATCTGTCGGGGAATTTTTATTATACTCCCTGTACTTATTAACAAAATTTTGATAAAACTCTACTACAAGCTACAATAGGAAAATGCAATATCTTGATTCATTAAATGATAAACAAAAAGAGGCTGTCCTTTATACAGAAGGGCCTCTTTTAATTGTGGCAGGGGCGGGGGCGGGCAAAACAAAAACAATTACCCATCGAATAATCCATCTTATCCATAGTGGCGTTGACCCACGCTCTATTTTGGCTGTGACCTTTACTAATAAAGCAGCCAAAGAAATGCGCGATCGAATCAATTTGATGCTCAATGAAAAAATTCATGGCAACAGTGGTGAAGAAAATAATTTTGGTGTCTCATATAATATGCCCTTTGTTTCAACTTTTCATTCTCTGGGGGTTCATATCATAAAAGAAAATTCACATTTGATCGGCTTAAATAAATACTTCACTATCATGGATGAAAGTGGGGCTCTCAGTATTATTAAAAGTATTATGAAAGAGCACGATATTGACCCAAAACAACATGAGCCGCGAAAAATAAAATCGGTCATTTCAAAATCAAAAGGTGATTTTATTACTGTTGATGATTTTAGTAAAGATGTTGCAAGTGCCAGCCAAAGTATCATTGCGACAGTTTGGCGAGGTTATGAAGCCCAACTCAAAAAAGAAAAAGCTCTTGATTTCGATGATTTATTACTTGAGAGTGTTTTAATTTTAAAAAAATACCCAGAAGTAAAATTAAAGTATCAACGCGCTTGGAAATATTTACATATTGATGAATATCAAGATACAAATGAAGTCCAATATGAGATGACCAAACTTCTAGTTGGGAAAGAAAACAATATTTGTGTAGTGGGGGATACAGATCAAAATATTTATAGCTGGCGTGGAGCCAATATTAAAAACATGCTTCATTTTGAAAAAGATTTTCCAAAAGCAAAAATTGTTATGCTGGAGCAAAATTATCGTTCGACAA
>CAZQOL010000022.1:0-12354 GCA_964595185.1 uncultured Candidatus Saccharibacteria bacterium
AGCCGTGTCAGAGTGGTCTAACGTACCTCTTTGCTAAAGAGGCAGGGGCTTCAAACCCCCTCGCGAGTTCGAATCTCGCCGTCTCCGCAAAGGTTTTCACGAAGCAAAAAGCTTTGCAGAGACGAGCAAGTGAACTGCTTCATTTGCGTGCGAGATTCGAAAGACTTTTCCTTGTCGAAGACGGAAAAGTACCCGCCGCAGTATCGGCGAATCTCGCCGTCTCCGCATTGAAAACAAAATATCGGATTGATTCGCTTGTCTATATCAGTGATGTGAATCTGATTCCTTAAAACAGCAGATTTATCTGCTGTTTTTTGTTAAGATGTAAATATGGAAGAAAAGAACGAGCTCGATGAAATAATAAAAAATATTCCAACTATGAAGGAGTTAGAGTCTAATTTTAAGAATTTTGTAAAAAGTAGGTTCCACAGAAGTGCCAAAGCTTTAACAACATATTCTCTAAAATTACAGTATCTCAATAATTCCATTAATCTTTGTAAAGAAACGGGAGATTATTATTCTCTTTGTGTGCTTTTTAGAGCGTTACTTGAACACTATTTTAGACATCTTTATATCTATTCTAGGGCTTTAAGAGAAAATAGTGATGAGGTTGGAATTGAGTATTACGGAAAATTAAATGGACATGAAGATCTTTGTTATTTAAGAAGTAATTTTTCATTGAATAAAAAATTAAGTGGAGAAAAATCTATTTGGAGCTTAGGCGGCGATCAAAACAAAAGTTTAGATGATGTGGCACAAAACTTTAAAATCAACAACATTCTTTCTTATTTAAACGAAGGTATTGGAAAAGATAAAGAAATACAAACTATATCGAAAGATTTTTTTAGTAAATATTCCCAACATTATTCTACGTTATCATCATTTATTCATGGTGGTCCTTATGCCGAAAAATATATGGAGATGTATTCAAAAAATAATATAGGGAAAGAAGATGATATAAAATATTTATCGGATGAATCAAACTTATTGACAAATCAAGCAAGAAAAAACACCTCATTATTTATAGAAATAACAACTGACGAAAAATCTACTAATAAATAATTTAATTGATCAATCTTAATCTGACCCGCGCTATCACCGAGCTCCATATTCTCGGTGAAGAAAAATTGTCTGATATCGTCAAGAGTATTTGATTTGAAATTTAAACAGAAATTTCCTTTTTACATTTATCAATTACTTCATTTAGTGTTAAATCTTCTGCTCCGATTATATCCTGTTCTTTTTGCCATTTAAGATGTTCCCCAAATGTTTGCTCCCTGTCTTTTGGATCAACGATTAATGTTGTAAATCTTAAAAATTCCACTGCTTGCAAGATATTTGAATCTAAGATATTCCCATTTTTTGATTTCGTAGATTTATCGAGAGTGGGTTTATCATATTGCAAGGCCACTAAACTTCCTGCAGGTATTCGAATTCCGTTTAAATAAAATTCTTTTAAAGAGATAGCAGAATGGTTTTCTCCCAATCCAATCTTTTCCATAAAGATAGGTTCTCCCTTCTCATCTTTAAAAATATTCATCTTTGCACTTTTATTTTCAAAATTATTACCGTACATTTTTGCCCCCCTCATATAATCGAAGAAATAATTTTCGGCAGTTGTGCACGTTCCTATTTCCATTTTTTCTTTTGAAGAGGGGAGAATAGGTATCTCTTTATCAATATCGTTTGAATTAAAAGTATCACTAATCATTCTAAATAGTAACTTACTTCCAGGACCTTTTATTTTATTTGAAATTTCTTTTAATTTATTTCTATCAACATAATCTCGGAAATCAACCGTTTTTAATTTGTCCTCATCTCCATTTTTGAAAAAATCATCTTCAATTCCATCTTTAAAAGAACTATCAAAGATTTTAAAATCTTTACTTGATCTTTCACTTCTTACTATTTCTGCCATATAACGGCTAGCTTGAGTGAAACCACTCCCACGTCTGCCACCTTGATGTTCTTGCGATTCTTCCAGCATGCCGACAAGTTTCCAATCCAAGGGCATTCCTGCTTCTTTAAAAGCATCAGAGACTTCTTTGTTTTCGTATTTTTCTTGTACTTCAGGAGTATTTCGTGTTTCGCCTATTGTGTTCTGTGTTTCAACTATATCATTCTCTGTTTTATTTGTTTTACAAGATTTATTTAATTCTTCAAGAAAACTAGAAAATTGGCGAGGGTAAACAGTTCTTAAAAATTTATTTCCCCAAGAATCTTTCCTTTTTGATTGTAAATCAATACCAATATTTTTTGCATCTAAAACCTCCCAAAGATCGCCATCAATCTCCAAAACAGTACCATTTTTAACACCATATTCTTTTTCCAATATATTAAAATTATCCCGAGATTCTGATCTTTCTTTAGCATCTTTTAATCCTATATACCAAGCAGGAAGTAAATCAGCATCTTTGTATTTACTATTGCCGGCCATTATATATTTTTCAGCATCATCGGGGCTTTCTGCATAAAATTGTTCGTATGCCCGTATTTGGGCATTTCTTCTTAGAGCCATCTGGGTGTTCAAATTATCTTCAGTTCCAACATTGTGTGCCATATATTCAGTAACCTCTTTTTCAATTTCTTCAAAACGAGGATCATCCTTGGGAGAATAGTCTACTTCATTTATAATTTCTGTTTTAGTAGCTTGATTTTTAGATTCCTCTATAACATTATGCACCTCTTGATTAAGATTATTTAATTCAATTTCTATACCAGTTTCTTCTTTAAGATCATTAAATGTTTGCTGGTCAAGGTCGACGGAATTAAGTTTACTTATTTCATCCGCAGTCTCTTTATTAAAACTTTGCTCTTCATTATTAGCAATATTTAAAAATTCCTCTGTCGAGATTTCTTTCTCCGTTATTTTCTCTTGAGTGATGACTGGAACTTCATTGTTTTCAATTTTACTTTGAACTTCTGGTGTTGTCATATGATTATTTATTTGAAATCAAATTTCTAATCTG
Source organism: uncultured Candidatus Saccharibacteria bacterium (assembly GCA_964595185.1). GTDB lineage: Bacteria > Patescibacteriota > Minisyncoccia > Phycocordibacterales > UBA9973 > UBA8515. The sequence goes on from CAZQOL010000022.1 coordinate 2,970, forward strand.
ATTAATCTTTTTTTGCTCAACTCTTTTTTTAAATTGAGAAATAATATCTTTACGTTTTAAACGAAGCGCAGAGAGCTTAGAATCCATTTCTTTTTTTATATTTGATGTATTCATATTAATATAATCAGTATACTATTTTACGCTTAATTTGACACTATTCTTATTTAAATCGAAGTCTGTACTTCCAAACCCCGGGGGTTAGGAAGAGGAAAATGATTTTGACTTTTGTCTTAAAATATGTATAATTTATAAGAACAAAAATGTTCTAACTAAATTATTTTTCTAACCTCTCAACCCCGACACAGTATGCCTAAGATTAATGGTTACATCGCGCAAAATGGAACAGGACCAGCTTCTCAACAGCTGGAAGAAAATTCCGAAAAAAACAGATATTCTGACGATGAGCTTAAAGAGTTCGAGAAGATTATTTTGCTTAAATTGGATAAAGCCCGAAAAGATCTCAAAATGTTGACGGAAGCTTTCGCAAATAGCAATGAACACGATACAAGTGATACCTCGCCAACTTTTAAGGTTCTGGAGGAAGGTTGCCAAGTGAATTCGAAAGAAGAAAATAGTAAATTAGCCTTACGGCAAGATAAATTTATTACTGCTCTAGAAAATGCACTTGTTCGTATAGAGAACGGAAGCTACGGCATTTGCCGGGTTACAGGGAAATTAATTGATAAAAATAGGTTACGCTGTGTGCCGCATACCACCATTGGTATTGAGGCCAAACTTAACCAACAAAAGGATATCATTAAGATTCCGGCCACCAAGTGGGGCAAATAAAATAATTTGTTCTTAAAAATGTTAAAGCTGCTTCATTCGTGGAGCAGCTTTTTTATTTAACTTTTTTGTTTTTTGGTGGTATGATATGTGCATGAAAAATTTTAATAAGTCCTGGATGATTATTTCACTGTTCATTATTTTGAATATTGTGATTTTTATTTTTGTCTCAAAAAAATTAGAGAGTTTCGTTTATGTAAGTATGATTGAAAAAACTGGAGTGAATAAATAAAGTATGACTAAACAAATTAAATTAACTATTAGCCAAATAATTAAAAAAAATATATGGCGACGCATATATCCAATTTTTCCATGGATGCAAAGCCATTTTTTGAAATGGCATTTGGCTTGGCACGAAAAGGGTAGGCAACCATATCATATTGGCTGGCTTGCTCCGGGTAAAACTTTAAAAGAATTAGAAAATCATCTTCATAATGAATGGGGATTTGGAAATCATTTCGTGGCTTGGCATGATAAGGGTCAAGTTCTTTCTTGGCGTAAACTAGAAAATTTTGATAATCAATACCATATTCGAATTTTTCGAGATGGAGAAATTAGAGGTCATTATGAATATACACCAGAGAGTAAACCACTTGCTCACTTTACGGAAATAAATGAATTGGGCCGAATTGATGAGTTTAAAAAATTCCTTGGTCATTACATGGTTTCCAAAAAATATATTTCTCACCTTCGTCCGGATGTTAATATTGCTCCGGATTCAGAGTTGACAGTTGATAATGAAAATAAATGGAAGGAATAGATAATTAAGTTCAAGCAGAAATTAAAATGCACTAGATTACTAGTGCATTTTAATTTTGAATAATAGTTACTATTTTTTTGATCCTGGGTAAATTATATCCCAGAGAGGTCCAGCGACATTTCGTGGTTGGCCGACGAGCGGGAAGTGATGAAGGTCAATAAAAGGGGCACTATTACATTCAATGACTCCACAACGTGGTTGATCATGCCATGAGATAGAAACATCATCCATGATAAAATCAACACCTATCAATGGGTCGTTTAACACCTGCGCAACTTTCTCGAGCATTTCCTTGTTATCTGGGTGGACCTGATCAGTCATGTCGGTAATTCCACCACCGACAGCACGGCTCGTTTTTTGGCCCAAGGTAATTATCTCGTCTTTCATTGGAATAGTATTTGGATTTTTATTCCAATGAGATAATTCTTTCATAGCTTCATCGTCTAATTTTAACTGGTGGAATATTGGTCCCTGGCGTAGAGTATTTTTATTTTCAATTTCTATTAATTCAGTTATAGTGTGGACCCCATCACCAATGACATATGCAGGTTCTCGACGAAGGACGGCAATTAATTTCCCCCCAATTAAAGTCCCACGAAAGACATAACCCGATAATTCTTCCTCAATCATGACAAATGGAGATAGCTGTCGGGCCAATTTGAAAGCCTTGATAAATTCAACTTCATTACTTAAATGAGTTTTTGTATGACGACTTCGTGATCCTAAATTTGGTTTTGTGATAACAGGTTTATCAAGTTTGCGGAATAATTTTAAAGCATTTCTAACCAAATGAACAACGCCACCACGGGCAACTTTAATTCCTTCTTTTTCGAAATGTTTTTTCATTTCTCCTTTATTATCCATCCATTCTAGTCCTCTAGGGTCATAATTTTTTGGTCTAGGTAAGACATCAAAAAATCTTCTATCCCCTTTGTAATCAGAAACAAAAATATCATGGCCAATTCCGAATAGGCGAAATTCATACAATTTTATTCCTCTTTTTTCTGCTTCTTCCCAAAGAACTCTTGTTCGGCCAGTATCATCTTTTTCTACTTTTGTTGTTATTTTACCTAATCTTAAAAAAGCTAGAGTTTTTATTAAATAATATCCAATTCCATCAAACGAAGTTTCTGGAATCATCTTATTCATCCAATTTGTCCAAGGGTCAATAAGATAACCAAGTAAAATTGAAATATATGCAATTGAATGATTGACTTGAGCGCCGCCACAATCGGGGCAATGATTTTTATTTTTTGATTCTGTCATATCATATAATATATCAGAAATTTATCCTCACACCTATATCATCATTCTTTTTTCAAATTATAAATACATTTAAATTTTAAATTATATAAAAATAAAAGTTAGTTGAGAGATATAATTCCAGAATAAAGACAATGACAATATGGGTGTGGGGGCTTAGTGGGCCATGGCTATGCCAATTACTTTTTTTGCTCCTGCTTTTTTTAATATTTTGATTATTTCGTTTATTGTGGCCCCAGTTGTAATAACATCATCAACAACGAGAATAGTTTTACCTTTTATTATTTTAGATTTTTCGATTGTAAAAACATTTTGAACATTTTTTAATCGTATTTTTCTGTTTAAGATTTTTGCTTGAGGAATCGTTTCTATTTTTTTATAAATAATATCATTCCGAAAATCTAAAATATTTTCCTCGCAAGACAAACAGAATCCTTTTGCAATTATCTCTGATTGATTGTATCCTCTTGTTGAGAATCTTTTTTTTGAAATTGGAACCGGAATTACAAAAATATTTTGGCCTTGCGACATTGTTCTTATATCTGATATATCTTCAATTAAAAATTGATACAATAATTGCCCAAGTTTTTTACCAAGAAGAAATTTATGATGATATTTTAAATCCCAAATAGCTTTTTTAATTATTGGATCTTTGTAATCGAAGACAGCAAACATATTGTCGGAAAGTGCTTCTTGGACATTACCTACCTTTTCCACACAATTTTCACAAAATATCTCATCTTTTACCCCACAATTGAAGCATTTTATAGGTAATATAATATCAAATATTAAGCTTTTAATTTTTATTAGATAAGAATAGATATTCATTTATATATTTTACAATAAATATGTTACAATAGATACGATGAATACAGATAATTCGTTTAAAAAAATACTTTCAGATGGACTAGCGAGTCTATCAAATATTTTTGGTGTAGATAAATCTAGTAAAGAATCTTTGGGCATCGACATTGGTTCTTCGGCCATAAAAGTTGTCCAACTGAAAAAAGAGAATGGTAAAGCCGTACTTGAAACATACGGAGTACTTTCACTTGGCCCATATGGAAATACAGAAATAGGGACGGTCACTAATTTAAAGATGGAGAATATTGCTCAAGCTTTGATAGATGTGATGAAAGAATCAAACGTTACGACAAAATCTGCTTCAATCTCGATTCCTTCATTATCAAGTTTGATTTTTACTATCACTTTACCGAGCAATATTGATGAAAGTCAGTTATCTAAGATTATTCCAACAGAAGCACGTAAATATATTCCAGTCCCAATATCGGAAGTTACTCTCGATTGGTTTGTAATTCCTGAAGAAGTTGAATCATTTGAAAATAAAAACAATACTAGTATTCTCAAAGATAAAATAGAAGTACTTGTCGTCGCAATCCATAATGAAATATTAACAAAATACCAAGATATCTTAAAAAAGACCGATTTGCATTCGGATACTTTTGAGATGGAAATCTTTAGTAATATCCGTTCTTCTTTTAATCATGATTTAGCGCCAGTTTTACTTATTGATTTTGGAGCATCAAAAACTAAGATTTCGATTGTAGAAACCGGGGTTGTTAGAGTTTTCCATGTCGTAAATAGAGGATCACAAGATATTAGTAGAAATATTTCTCAATCACTTAACATTTCTTTTGACGAAGCAGAAAAATTAAAACGATCTGTCGGACTTGACCCAAGTATTGATCCAAAAGCAGAAAAAATTGCTCGACTATCTATTGATTACATATTTTCAGATATAAATAGTGTTGTGCTTTCTTATGAAAAAAAGTATAATAAAAATATCAGCAAGGTCATTTTAGTTGGAGGAGGCTCTTTGTTAAAGGGGCTGCTCGATTACACAAAAGAAAATTTTAAAACAGAAGTTGTATATAGTAATCCTTTTTCAAAAACAGAAGCACCAGCCTTCCTTGAACCAATCTTAAAAGTTAGTGGTCCAGAATTCTCAGTCGCTTTAGGTTTGGCCCTTCGTCAATTATCTTAAAATATTATGGAAAATTCATTTCAAACATCATTTATTCCCAAGAAGCCTGTTGTTTCAAATAAGCCAATTAAGACCCCAAAGAGTCTGTTGCTTATTATTTTGACCTTCTTATTAATCGTTTCGGTTCTTGCTTCTATTGGGCTTTTTTTATATAAAAATTATTTGATAAAACAAAAAGAGACCTACTCAACAGAGCTTTCAACTGTTCGTGAGAGCTTTGCAAAAGATACAATTGATGAGCTAGCTCTTTTTAATAAACGAACGGAATCCGCCAAAGAGATTTTAAACGATCATATTGTTTTATCTCCACTTTTTGTTTTATTAGGGGAAATAACAATACCATCAATTCAATACGTAAGTTTTAGCCATCAAAATGAAGACAATGATTTTGTGGTAGAGATAGAAGGAGTAGCCAAAGATTATCGTTCAATCGCCTTACAAGCAAATTTGTTTAATACTGAAAAAAGCCATTCTTTTGAAAATGTTTTATTTTATAATTTAACAAGAGACAAAAGTAATAACATTAAATTTAGCCTTAAATTTAATGTTAAACCCTCACTGTTATCTTATCAAAATAGTCTTTCAAAGGATGAAACCAATACTTCAATTACTCCAACAAATCCCTTATTAGATAATATTCAAAATGAAAGATAATAATTTTATGAGACTCATTATTCCAATTTCATTTCTAATAATAATAATTGCTCTTTTCTTTATTGTTATCCGTCCATTTTATAAAGATATACAGCAGATAAAGAAAGATGTTTTAGTTTATAGTACTGCATTAAACAATTCAACAGAATTAAAAGAGACTCGGGATGTATTAATTGAAAAATATAAGAATATTAAAACGGAAGATCGAGAGCGACTTACTCACTTACTTCCAAGTTCTATTGGAAATATTGAATTGATTCTTGAGATTGAAAAAATTGCCAATCTAAAAGGAATGCCAATCAAAGATATTGGTTTTGACACAAAAAAATTGGTGCCAGAAAAGGACAAAGAAAATGATACTAGTATTGTGGCTGAAGATAACACATTAGATTCTTTACCATATGGGATCTTTCCAATTAATTTTGTTGTGGAAGGTAGATATAATGTTTTTGTTGATTTTCTGAAAGAACTTGAACAGAATCTACGTCTGGTTGATATAAAATCAATTACTTTTTCTGTTCCAAGTGCTGTCGCTACTCCCGGGAATAATATTGATTCAAGTATTTTTAGTTATAAATTAAATATTGAAACATATTGGTTAAAATAGTATGAAAAAAATGTATAATAAATTTTTAATAATTTCAACTATCGCTCTGTTTATAGGGGGAGCGTATTTATATTTTTCAGACGAAATAATATCAGATGGTGTAACACCAGTTGCTTTTGGTAGTTCACTCGCTTCAACATCAGCAGATCAAGCCGGGGAACTTTCAAATACCCAAGACGATAAAATATCATCAGATATTTCTTTTCTTACTACCTTGGTAGCTATTAAAAAAATAAAAATTGATACTGATTTCTTTGCTAATAAATCTTTTCAAAATCTTAAAAATAATAGCGTAATGATAGAGCCAGTAATACCAGGAAGACCAAACCCATTTAGTCCAATAGAAATATCGACTTATAATCAAGCTGGTGCCAATACAAACAAAGTTACAACTGAGCAGCCCACACAAATTACAATGAATTCTGCAATCCTAAATGGAACAGTGAATATCGCAAACCAGACGGCTCAAACATATTTTGAGTATAGTGTTAATCCTGAGTTATCAACTCCAATATCTGGATCAACAAAACAATCCCTCGTTGGGACTTTTATAAAAAATGTTTCAGGGTTAAGTCCACAGACAACATATTATTATAAGGCTTGTGTAAAAATTAATAACATAGCTAATTGTGGAGATAGCATTTCTTTCACAACACTTAGTTCATGATTCTTTTAGAAGAACTTGTAAAAAAAAATATTTTAAGAGAAGATCAAATTCCTGAAGTCTTAAAAATAGCGGAAGAAAAACATAATAATAATATAGACGAAGCACTTCTTGATTTGAATCTCGACGAAGACAAAATTTTAGAAATAAAAGGTAAGCTTTTTAATGTTCCCACAAAAGAAATCGATCCTAAGAATGTGCCATCTTCAGTATTGAAATTAATTCCAGTTGAAGCAGCAAAAATATATCGTTTTATTCCAATAAATTTGACTGAGAACTTTTTAGAAATTGGGATCGTTGATCCAGAAAATATTCAAGCAATAGATGCTCTGACTTTTATTACAGCCAAGATGGAGAAGCCGTTTAAATTATTTTTAATTAAGAACTCTGTTTACAATGAGTTGATTAAAATTTATCAAGGAGATACTACTCGTGAAGTGGACCAAGCGTTAAGTGAGCTTGACTCAGAAATTGCCGGAGCCTCGGACGGTGGGGTTAAAATTGAACAAAGTCATAAAGAATCAGATAGTCTTAAGCCTGGTGAAGAAGAAAAAATTGTTGAAGATGCTCCTATCATCAAAATTGTTGCCGTCATTCTTAGAAGTGCGATTGAAGGTCTTGCTTCAGATATTCATATTGAAAATACAGGCGAAAAAGTAAAAGTACGATTTCGAGTTGATGGTGTCTTGCATACCTCTCTTGTTCTTCATCTAAGTGTGTCTACCGGCGTTGTAACCCGTATTAAAATTCTTTCGAAATTGCGTTTGGATGAAAAGCGAAAACCGCAAGATGGAGGTTTCTCAGCAAGAGTTGATAATCATAAAATAGATTTTCGTGTTTCAACTATGCCTTCATATTTTGGAGAAAAGGTAGTGTTAAGAATCTTGGATTCAGAAAGGGGGATACAACCTCTTGATCAAATTGGTTTATCGAAAGAAAATTTAATGCTTGTCCGCGAAGCGATCACTCGTCCTTATGGTCTAATTTTAATGACAGGTCCAACCGGTTCAGGAAAGACAACCTCACTATACTCAATGTTGAGTGAACTTAACAAAGAAGATAAGAATATTGTGTCTTTGGAAGATCCAATTGAATACAAAGTGGAAGGAATAAACCAATCTCAAGTAATGCCAGAAATTGGTTATACTTTTGCTTCTGGTCTACGTTCGATTTTACGTCAAGACCCAAACGTTATTTTAGTTGGAGAGATTCGAGATAAAGAAACAGCGGAGCTGGCTATTCAAGCGGCCTTGACTGGCCATTTGGTTTTTTCAACCCTACACACCAATAATTCAATCGGAGCCATTCCCCGTTTGATTGATATGGGTATTGACCCTTATCTTATTGCTCCAACGTTAATCCTTTGTATGGCCCAACGTTTAGCTCATAGAATTCATCCAAAATCTAAACATGAAATTCCAATTGATGACGCGACCAGAATGATGATAGAAAAACAATTTGAAGATTTAAGTCCTGAATTTAAATCTAAATTGAATATTAATAACACTATTTATGAAGCAGTCCCTTCATCGGAATGTGCCTCAGGTGTTAGTGGGCGAGTCGCCATATTTGAAATGTTCAAAATTGATAAAGAAATGCAAGGCGTAATTCTAAAAAGTCCGCAGGAACAGCCGATATATGAATTAGCTCGCTCAAAAGGAATGCTTACAATTAGAGAAGATGCTATCTTGAAGAGTATAAAAGGGGAGATTCCTTTACAAGAAATCTACAATTTCTAATATTTCAAGGTAGCATAAAATAAAAAATTATATTATAATAATTAGAGATGGAAAAAATGCTTAAAAAAATTTTAATAGTTGATGATGATACTTTTCTTTTAGATATGTATTCATTGAAATTTGTTAAATCAAATTTTGATGTTTCAACCGCTCTTGGTCCGGAAGTGGCTCTTGAGAAACTTCGTCAAGGTTTTGAACCGGATATTATCCTTTTAGATATCATGATGCCAGTAATGGATGGATTTGAATTATTGGAAAATATTAAAAAAGAGAAATTAGCATCAAGTTCTATTTTTATTTTTCTTTCAAACAGAGGTCAGAAGTCAGATATTGATCGAGCTAATGAATTAGGGGCCTCTGGTTATATTGTTAAAGCCTCAAGTACTCCAAGTGAAGTAATTGACAAGGTCGTCAAAATAACCGAAGAGAAGAAATAATTAAAATGGATTATAAAACTTTTATACATGATTTAATTGAGAATTTAATTAATGAAGATGGCTCCGATCTTCATCTAGGAGTTGGACGTAAACCTGCAATTAGAATAAATGGACAACTAGTTTTTTTGGTAAATCATAAAGTGATATCAGAAGAAGAAATGCTTGGTATTTTGGAAGTTTTAGTTGGCAAGGACAGATTAAAAGAATTCATCGCACATAAAAATATTGATTTCTCGAGTAATATGAATAATGGGGAAGTCCAATTAAGGGGTAATGCTTTTTTCCAAAGAGGGTCAATTTGTTTGGCCATAAGATTAATTCCAAAGGCAAAAACTTTTGAAGAATTAAATTTGCCCTTAATATTAAAAGATTTTGCAAGAAAAAAACAGGGTTTTTTCTTGGTTGTTGGACCAGTGGGTCATGGTAAATCAACCACTCTTTCTACAATGATAAATATGGTAAATGAAGAG
>CAZQOL010000023.1:0-12321 GCA_964595185.1 uncultured Candidatus Saccharibacteria bacterium
ACAGCCTGAAGTTCCATCCGATTATTTGTTGTATTTTTCTCAAACCCCCCTAGCTCTTTAATGATCGTCTCTTTCCTCTCATTCTTAATTCTTAATTCTTCATTCTTAATTATAACAACCCCCCACCCTCCCGGGCCAGGATTTCCCAGTGAACTTCCATCTGTATAGATACTAATATTCATATTTTATATTATATCAACAATTCTTAATCTTAGCTCCTCGCGACCAGCAAAACTATTTTTCTCAAATGTGGCAATTAAATTTATCATACTCCCCTCGGAAAGAGCGGGATTATAGCTGTCTCTTGTTTTGAAGAAAGCGATGGCCTTAATAATTTTTCCTCGATTGTTTTTAAATGACAATTCTAAGTGATTTTTTTCTTTGCCAAATTCTTTAATGGCAAATATGTTTACTCCTTTAATTAAAAATGTTGGTTTTGGATTAGCCATGCCAAACGGCGCTAATTTTTCTATAACTTTATAATTTTCATTCGTCACATCATCAATCAAAATAGTTGCATCAATATTATATTCTTTGTTTTCTTCTTCTTTTATTGGAATTCCATCGAATGCTTTTAATAATCTTTCTTCTAAAAAATGAATCTCTTCGTGCATTACGGCAAATCCTCCCGCCCCCTTATGTCCGCCAAATTCAATCAAACTATTCTCTGGCAATAAAGTCATAATCTCAACTAAATTCACATCACCCCAACCACGACAAGATCCTCGAATTTCCCCTGCCCCGTCTGCGCCCCAAACAAAGGCAGGTTTTTTATACTCTTCCACGATTTTTGCTGCAATTATTCCCAAGACCCCTATCCTCCAAGATGGATTTCCAATAACAACAAGAGACTTCTCTTCTCTTTTCTCTAGCGTCTTTTTTATATCTTTCATTATATGAGCTACCATTATTTTCCGCTCGTCATTTATTTTAACTAAGTGGTCAGATAAAGTTTTTGCTTCAACTAAATCTGTTGTCGATAACATCAGAAAGGCCTTCATCGGATCAGCCATTCGACTTGCGGCATTTATACGAGGAGCAAGAGTAAAAGTAATATCTTCTTCGTTTAACTTTGTTATATTTACGCCAGCTTTTTTAAAAAGCTCAGAAAGACCTGGCCGGCGACCTTTTTGTAAAACTTTCAATCCATAATAAGCTAAGACTCTATTCTCATTTAAAAGTGGAACTTGGTCAGAAAGAGTCGCAACCCCGGCCATATCGAGCAACCATTTTTCCCAACCATTATTAATTTTCCAATACTCCCCGTATTTTTTTATCAGAGCCTGTTATTGATACGACGACCACCGCGCTCCACACAACATTTTATCTGGATATAAATCTCCTTCTTGTTTTGGATTTAAAATTGCAAACGCACGAGGGATTTCTTCCTGAGGCAGGCCCGCCTTGACTTGCACAACGCGAGGCAGGTGATGATCTGTAATAATAACATCAATCCCGGCTGATTGGGCTTTAGCTGTCTCATCTATTGCCGTAATTCCTAAATCAAAAGTAACTAAAAGTTTTACTTCATCTTGAATGAATTGATCAATGGCATCAAGGTGAAGCCCATATCCTTCATCATGACGATCAGGAATATACACTAAAAAATTTTTATAATTAATTTTATTAAAAAAATCATGCATTATAACTGCGGCAGGAATCCCATCACAATCATAATCACTATAAATTAAGATTTTTTCTTTGGCTTCTATTGCTTCAAAAATTCGAACGCATACACGCTCCATATCTTTCATTAGAAATGGGTCATATAAATCATTTTCATATGATGGATTTAAAAATCTTTCTCTGTCATCGGGTGATATTCCACGATTTGAAAGTAGTAAGTCAAGTAATTCAATGTGATTTGGCATAGTTATAATTTTACCATATAATGACAATATGACCGATAAAAAAGATAACTGTATATTTTGCATGATTTCAAAAGGAGAAATACCTTGCTATAAAGTTTATGAGGATAAAAAGTTCTTGGTTTTTCTTGATATTAAACCTGTCTCCTTTGGCCATTTATTAATCATTCCCAAAGTGCATATTGTCTGGATGCAAGAAGCCGAAGATAAAACAATTGCCAACATATATAAGTTAGCCAAGAAAATGATGCTTGTTCTTAAAAAAAGTTTGAAGTGTGATTATGTTCAAATGTCTGTTGTTGGTAATGAAGTCCCCCATTTCCACGTTCACTTAATACCTCGATATAAAAACGATAACTTCCCAAATTTTCCAACCATCGAATATAAAAACAATGAAGCCAAAAAAGTTTTAGAAAAAATTATTAAGAACATATAATCTAAACTAAAAATACACAGATCATGCGACCTGTGTATTTTTAGTTTTAATTTGCAATTCGTAATTACTTTAGAACCCTTATACCTGGAAGAGTTCCTTTCGATAAGAAATCTAGTGTTGCCCCACCACCAGTTGAGACAAAGCCCAGCTTATCTTCAATTTTTAATTTTGTAATCAAAGCTACAGTGTCGCCACCTCCAATAACACTATAGGCCTTGCTTTTAGCAATTAATTTCAAAACTTCTTCTGTCGCTCCTCCAAAACCATTTTCGTATTCACCCAGTGGCCCATTCCACAAAATAAATTCAGCTTTGTTTATTAATTCTTTTAGATTTTCAATAGATTTTGGACCAATATCAACAATTTTTTCATCAAGTAAAACATCAGTAGGATTAATAAAACGATTTTTCGAATTTTTTGTTACCTTAACATCAATCGGTAATATTAAATTCTTGCTCTTCATTAAAAGCGGTATCTGAAAATTATTTGGCCCAACTAAGGATTCTCCTATTTCATAACCTCTGGTTCTGAAAAAATCATTGGCAATTGCGCCGCCTATAAAAATACTATCTGCCATTCTTAAGTATTTCTTGATCAAAGGAATCTTTGTTTCAAATTTTGCTCCGCCTAATATAAATAAAAAGGGATGTTTGGGATTAAATACTTTTGATAAATTTTCAATCTCATCCATGAATTGGAGGCCCGCATATCCTGGAAGATATTTTGTAATCCCAACAATTGATGCATGCTCCCTATGAGAAACTGAAAAAGCCTCATTTACATAAATTTCACCATACCGCGATAAGGCTCTGGCAAATGAAGGAGAATTTTTAACTTCCCCAGTCTCACTTCTGAGATTTTCAAGTAAAACTATCTCTCCTTTTTTCATTTCATTTATTTTTTTCTCTGTCTCATCAGAGAAAATAGGAGTTTTAATAAATTCAAAATTTTTAAGATGCTTACGAATAACTTTATCGACAAGTAAGAGACTTTCTTTTTCATCTGTCCCGATATGAGAAATCATAATTACTTTCGCTCCATTTTTCTGGAGAAAAAGAATCGTTGGAATTGCCTTTTTAATTCGAAAATCATCTAAGACCTTTCCATCTTTAACAGGAACATTAAAATCAACTCTCAATATTACTTTTTTTCCTGACAAATTTTTTAATTCTTTTATTGATTTCATATTTTTTAGTTTACGGCTTTTATTATTGCTTCAAACTTTTTAGGATTAAGACTATCTCGTCCAACTAATAAACCATCCGCTTCTCCTTGCAAAATAAAAGACGGAGCATTTTGGGGGTTAACTGAACCACCATACAAAATCGGAACACTATGAGCGATTTTTCCACCAAAGATATCTGAAAGAATTTTTTTAATATATATCTTTATCTCCATAAATTCTGCAAACGTCGCTTCTCTTTCGGCCTCACTACCGATTGCCCAAATCGGTTCATAAACAATAATAATATTTTTCATATTCAAACGAGAAACTCCATTTAAAGAAAATTTAACTTGTTCACGAATTAATGATAGATAGAATCCATCTTTATCTCTTTTTGTTTCTCCAACACAAAGAATCGGAATCATTTTAAATTTGTGTAAATTTAAAATTTTTTTGTTTATTATTTCATTATTCTCCCCCATTTTTCTTCTTTCGCTGTGACCCACAATCACATACTCAACTCCCATGTCTTTCAACATTTTAGGTGAAACTTCTCCTGTATAAGACCCTTTGTCCTCGGTCGCTACGTCTTGAGCCCCTAGTAATATTTTTTTGTTTTTAACTTTTTGAGAAATAAATAAATGTGGGAATGAGGGACAAATAATGACTTTATTTTTGTTTGATTTTTGATAGTTAATCGAAATCGCTTTAAAAATAATCTCCGCTTCTTTTTGAGTTTGCGGGTTCATTTTCCAATTCGCTATAACAATTTTATTCATATAATCATTATAGCACAAAATACCTATTCAATCTCGTCCCAAGAGATCGTCGTATATTTATCTGAAGTTAAAGGAAAAGATGGGGGCGGTCCATATAACAAATTGGCGTCGTATATTATTGTTCGAAGATCATAACCTGTCCCGTCAGTATAGGCAAAACCGTATCGGTCATTACTCCCGATCATTCCATAAAGTACTAATCTATCTCTCACATCATATGGACTACAATTACTTCCATAATGATATCTTCCGGCTTTTCCGTTATTGGCCATTAAAGCAGCATCAATACGAAGATCATTATCACTAACCATTCCAACCGTTACATTCTCTTGAGCAATTAAACCAATTACATCTCTCCCATCGTAATTTGTGTAAAGTAGATCATTGTTTATATATATACTTTTTCGATTGCTTGGGCTATCAGGAAATTTTCCGGATGCAACTGTAATTCGTGCTGTATTTATCTGCCCATCCACCCAAACATTATCTTCAACAAAGATTAGACCGTTAGTAGGATTATTATAATTATCTATAAACGTTTGACCGTTTGGAGATTTAATACTCCATGTTCCCCATCCAGTAATACTTTCGGAGCAATTATTCGGAGCCCCTGTTAAATTGGTAACTTTATATAAATCGTATGTATCGTCGGTTTTAAAAACAATATGATAACCAAGACTTCCAGATGGTCCTAGGTATTTACCATTAGAGGTTGCATTGGTTTTAATTAATGAAAGATCGTTTGTAATACCAGTAAAATCAGCTTGGGGAACTGGAAACATTCGCCCTGTAATAAAAACATCATTCCTTGTTGGAACTGGAGATGTAGGCGGAGCTTCAAGGGGACGAAAAGTCTCATTGATTCCTGTTCCCCCAACATCCACATGAGTATGAACACCAAATTCATTATTTCCAGAATGGTCAGGATCCTCATATGTCGAAGCTGCACTTGTAATTAAATTATGAGCAAGGCCATCAAATCTTATTCCCATATTGGAATGAATTGGACCAAAAACTTCGGTTCCTTCTCCAAAACGCATAAAATCATTTGCAATAAAAGCATATTTGGCAAAAGAAGGAATAGCAAGTCGTGTTTGAATAATGCGTTTTGTTGAAGGAGAACTATCAACATGTCCCTCTGATCTAATAGTAACAATAGTCGAACCAATAACAGGCGGGGTGATTGTTAAAATAAAACTACCAATCTTAATATTGTCTTTATTATAAAAATCATGAGTATACGGACCATTTGAAGCTGTTCCATCTTTGAAATCACTCGGGCTATGAGCCAAATGCCAACGATAATAATCAATCCCAGCTTCGGCAATTTGGAAAGCTTGCTCTTTATATAAGGTTAATTTCGCAATACGAATACTTGTCGAGACCCAGTTTGTAAAAAATATAACTAATGCTACTGCCAACATTGTAAAAATTAAGACATTTATCAGTATCATTCCTCTTTGGTAATAATTTTTAATATTTTTTTTCATGAATATTTTTATAGATTATCTTTAAGATTACGAACACTAATCTGAGTAGTAACTGTTACGGCTGAAGGTGGCTTATTAATATCATCATCAATAATGAGTGTAATCTTTATTAACCTTATACTAAGTATCGAGACCGGCTGAGAAAGCGGAGAAGTGCTTCCATTATAATTTGAATCATAATATGTAAATATCGGGGTTGAATCATTTCTTATCCCGTGGATTATTTCGATTGATGTCTCATTCTCAGGTAGATATTGAAGAGGAGTTCCTGAAGGAACAATTTCTCCTCTCATTAAATTTGTCCCCGATAAATAATATCGAATTCTTTCTTTTAGGCCATCATTATCAATATCAGTAAAAAAAACAAAATTTGTTACACCCGCTTCTTCGATTGGATAAGATCCAAGTGAAGAGGGAGAAGCCGAACGAATTTCTGAAGAAATAGGTTGAAAAATTTTTCTTGCTTCATCATATGAAGTTAAACCACCCTTGAAAACATCTTCATAATAAAAAATATCACGGACAAAATAGCCAATTGCTCCCATAATCAAAGTGAAGATAGCCATTGTTATCAGTAACTCAATAAGAGTAAATCCATTATTTTTTTTAATTTTTTTGTTAAAATTACTCATCGTTATTTATGGTGAAATAGTAATTTCTTGTTTTGTCCAATTAGCTCCCGTCGCAATTGAAATATTTTTTGTCGTATTTTGATAGCCTGCCTTTGCAACCGAAATACTATAATATCCTGAAGCAAGAGCTGAAAAATATACTTGTCCAGGAGGAATACATTCTGAAGAATAAGTGAAAGAAATATCCGAAATAGTTGGTGAATATAACTGATTCTCTGTTGAAAGATAGATACGATAACGAATATATCTATCACCATTGTGTATCGAACTAATGTTTTGATTCGAAGAAGAAAAATATGAAGAAGCTGTCCCATCTGGTCCAACAAAATTCCAGGTTGCATTATCATTATTTGTAGCAATTTGGAATCGAACGCTTGAACTTCCAGTTTGTACAGGTTGGGTTGCTGGGCTCCAAACAATTTGCCTAAAATTACTTGGAGCTCCTGTATCAAAAGTTGATGAGGTCAGATACCCGCTTGGATTATAGTTATTAAAAACTTTCTTTAATTTTAGAGAACCAGCAGAAGAAGTGTAATCGATATTACCATCGGAAATTAAAAATTTACTTTCATTTGTATAATTTTCTTGCCCACTTCCTCCTGACCAATCAGTCTGGGTTATAAATCCTTCACTTGTTGTGACTGTCCTTGAATAACCATTAGGGCCTGTGACCATAACTGTTGCATCGCTAATTGGTAAACCTGTAGATTGATCTCTAACTACAACCAAAAGCCTTCTTCCGTTCTTTGGAGCAGTTATTATTTCTAAATCTTGCTCAACGTCTGGATTTATCCCAAGTGAAAGAAGTGGATTTGTTCCAATGATATCATTCTCACTATCTGTTCCTAATATATTATATGTATCCCATTCAATATTATTTAAAGTCAATAATCCTGAACTATTCGTCTCGAAAGAATTTGAATATTTAAGAGTATTTGGACTTGTTCCAATAAGTTTGCTCCCCGAAAGGGTAAAATTAAAATTAGGAGTAGCAAGACACTGATTATTAACTGTAGAAACATTTATCGTACTCGTTTTATCTATTGCAAAAGAAATTTGTGTAATTTGTTGAGCAATAACAGATACATTTTGCTTGACGGGATTTGTTGGATTACCAGTTCCCCCTTTTTGATATGTTCTGTCCGTAGAATAACCATCTTTTGTGACAATAATTTTATAACCGTTTACCCATGGTTTGGTATCAACAATGGTAAGTACTCCATTTACATCTGTTGTATCGTTTAAATTTATTGCAGGAGATGCACTACTGTTAACAACATTTACATCAGCGCCAGGAACTGGCAATCCGGAAGCATCAATAGCTTTAATTATTAGAGCTCCGTTAACAGAAGATGTTTCCAGATTTTTGGGTCCAATTTTAGCAGTGAAAGAGACTGGGGCTAAATTTCCACTGCATAGTGGACAAGAAATGGTTAATCCTACTATTTTCATATCAGCTGGAGATAAATCTTTTGGGGTGCCATTAAAAGTCCCATCAAATGGCTCATCAAAATTGTGAACGACTGTTTCAACAATAAAAGATTTGTTATCACGGACAATAGTTGTGCTTTGCGGAATAACTCCTGAAGGTATTCCTCCTACTGTTCCAACACTTGAATATGGTAAATTTCGAGCAATCTCAAATTGCTCATTAGCTAAATTAGTCATAATTCCCCTAACTCTTGTTAAGTTTATTAGTTTTAAGATATTCACAAAACCAAAATAGATAGCGGTTGCAACTGAAACAAAAATAACAGTTGCAACTAAAATCTCAACTAAAGTAAACCCCGACACCAAATTTGCTTTTTTAAAAAATTTTGGTGTGGATGTAAATCGCCTTGAGAAATTTGGTAGGATATTTTTATTTTTTATTTTTAAAAAATTTTTCATAATTTACTTAACATTTTCCATGACTGAATACATTGGAGAAATCATTGAAACAGCAAAAAAACCAACTGCTCCTCCAATAAAAAGCATTAAAACTGGTTCAATAATTGTAGACAAATCTTTAGTTTTACTATCAACTTCAGACTCATAAAAATTTGCAATATCCAACAACATTTTAGACATATTACCAGTCTCTTCTCCCACCTCAATCATTTCCCCCATCATAACCGGATAGAGAAAAGTATTTTCTTTAAATGAAGCAGATAAAACCATTCCTTTTTCGATTGAAGTGATCGATTTGTGAATTAATTCTTTATAGTGAACATTTTGTAAAACTTCTTCAGTAATTGATAATGCATTTGAAATATTAACTCCTGCTAATAGCAACGAGGACAAGGTTCTGGCTGTCCGAGCGGTGTTTACTTCTTTAATAATTTTACCAATTACGGGTAGATATAAAATACCACGATCAACTTGTCGTTGAACTTTTTTAATTTTTAAAAGAAAAACAATTGAAACAATAAAAGCGCCTAAAATAAGTAAAAATACTAAAGTATGTTGACTTAGAAAGTCTGATAATCCAACAACGATCTTAGTCGTCATTGGCAATTCTGTTCCCGCGTCTTTAAATGTTTTTGTTAGAGTTGGAACAACATATATCATCATAAAAATTCCAATCCCAAACATTGCCGTCAAAATAATTGTCGGATAAGTCATGGCGCCTTTTATTTTCTTTTTTAAGTCGTAAGATTTTTTTAAGTTTAACCCAATCTCAGTTAAAATATTTGGTAAATTTCCAGACTCTTCCCCAGAATGGACCATTGGCACAAAAACCCCAGAAAAAACTTTTGGAAATTTCTTCATTCCTTCTGAAAGTGTATTTCCATTATTAATATCTACAACTAAACTATTCAGAACCTTACCGAGCGCCGGATTTGTTGTTTGTTTCTCTAAAATTAATAAAGCTCGGTTTAAAGAAAGTCCAGCTGACAACATTCCGCTCAAATTATTTGTAAACATTATCTTTTGAGATAAAGAGATTCTATTAAATAGAGATATTTTCATCGAAAAAACTCCTTTTTTTTCTACGGCATCCTCGATTAAAAGTGGGGTTTCTCCTTTTTCCCTGAATTCTCTTGCTAGAGTAAACTTATCAGGTGATTCTATCACCCCTTCAACAATCTTGTTATCTTTATTTTTTATTTTATATTTAAAAAGCATATTATTCTGAAACTACTCGGAGAACTTCTTCAGTAGAAGTTATTCCTTGAGCTGCTAAAAAGATTCCATCTTCAATCATTGTCATCATCCCCTCTTCCTTAGCTGCCCTTTCTATTTCGTCGGTCGACGAACCTTTTAAAATCATTTCTTTAATGGTTGAAGTTATTTTTAAAACTTCGTGAATTCCAACTCTCCCCTTATATCCATCTTTTGATTCTTCGTTTGCTTTTGCTTTGTAAAAAGGAATATTTTCCCATGTAGCTTTTTCGTCTACAATTTTCTCCTCTCTTAAGAACATTAAAATTCTCTTCAAATCAACAACTTTTTCTAAGGCCGTGCGTTCGGCTTCAGTCAAAAAATATTTTTCTTTGTTTTCTGTCAATTTACGAACCAATCTTTGAGCAATAACCGTCTTAACAGTTGAAACAATTAAAAATGGTTCAACCCCCATATCAATCATTCGAGGGATAGCTCCTGCTGCTGAATTTGTGTGAATGGTTGATAGCACTAAGTGACCAGTCAAACTTGCGTTAACAGCCAATGAAGCCGTTTCCCCATCACGAATCTCTCCTACCATTATGATATCTGGGTCTTGGCGAAGTAAAGTTCGAAGCCCATTGGCAAAAGTTAATCCAATTTCAGATTTTGTTTGAGTTTGATTTATTCGAGCCATTTGATATTCAATCGGATCTTCAACTGTTGAAATATTTACATCAGGGGTATTTAAAATATCAAGCATAGTGTATAGTGTCGTCGTTTTACCACTTCCTGTTGGACCAGCTGCCAACAACATCCCCGTCCTTTTTTTCATTCCGTCGTGAATTCGCTCTAAGGCTTCTCCGTGAAAACCAAGACCTTCAAGTGAGAAACCTTTGGCATTTTCTCTTAAAATACGGATAACGGTTTTTTCACCAAAGTATGTTGGAAGAGTTGAAACACGGAAAGAAACATTACCTTGTTCATTCATAATTTTAAAACGTCCATCTTGCGGAAGACGTTTCTCGTCTAACTTTAAGTTGGCTAAAACTTTTATTCGTGCAACAATTCCAGAGGAAATATCTTTAGGAAGAACCATGGCGTCGTGTAAAATTCCATCGATACGGTACCTGGCAATTAGACTCTCCTCTCCTGGTTCGATATGAATATCTGAAGCTCCTTGAAAAATTGCGTGAGAAATGAGAGTATCAACTATTTTAACAATCGGTAAATCTTCAGCTAATTCTTTCAATTCTTTCTCTGTTTTGTCTTCGTTTGATTTACCATCTTCAGATATTAACTTAAGAGAATTTGTTTCCTTTTTAATAATATCTTCAAAGTCAGCTTGTAAACTTTTTTTATATTGAGTGAGGGCTTGTTTTATGGAATCTGGGGTCGTCATTCTTGGAAGAATTCGAACGCCAACTTTCTTTTTAATAAAATCAATAACTGGTAGGTTTTCAACATCAAGCATCGCAACCTCAAGACCAAGACTCGTTTTTTTATAAGCAATAATATTGTTATTGCGGGCGATTGGCTCGGGAATTAAGGTCAGAACATTTGGGTCAATTTTTTCTGCTTCCAAGTCCACAAAAGGTATCCCAAGTCAAACGGCTTGCATTTTATTCCAATCCTTTTCAGTTAATTTTCCATTTGAGACCAAAATAGAGCCGAGTGGTTGATTTGTTTCTTTTGATTTTTTTTGGGCAACAGAAATATCTGTTTTTGTCACTAACCCTGAATCATTTAATAACTCAATAATTGTTTTTTCATCAACATGCATAGTTCTATTATAACAGCAAACGAGGAGCATGAGCAAATGTATTATTATATATTTGATCAGTGTCCGAGTGAAGATGTTATATGGTAATCCATATAACAGCAAGCGAGGAGAATGAGCAAATGTATTCCATCTGAGTAAGGTCTTGCCTTACTCAGCTTATTACTTAAATGACTTCATTTTGGTAACAACGTTCACAATATATTATTTCAGGTCTCTCAGGAGCATAACTTGTTTCAAATTCATTATTACATCCTTCCTTCATACATTTTCTGTGCCAGAGTTTCATTGGGTTACGTTTATGTAGACGTTCATAATGCCGACAACCATAACAAATCCGTGGTAGTGGAATGTTAAAACGTCGATAGAATGACAACTCTTCAGGCGTAATTTTATATGCTGTTGAGCATCTATCTTTGCATTCACCCTTATGCTCACATTCTATAATTTCATTTAAAATATCATCATTTACATCTTTTATATCATCTGCTAAATCATTTGATTTAATTGTTGGATGATAATCTCTAACTTCAGGCTCCCTCCAACTGTATCCCTGTCCAAGAGCCTGTTCTTTACTTAGAGGAAATAAATCTTGAGCCACAGTTTCATTATAGCAAAATGGAGATAACTCTGATGGAAAAAATTCTCCATATTTATAAACCCTACCCTGTAAATCAATGTATGGCATTTCGTCCATATGTTTGCGAATTTCGTCTTTAAGTTTTATATACTCTTCTTTTTTATATTTTTTGTTTAATATAATATACTCACCGCTTTGTATCCCAATACTACCAAAAATATGATTGGCTTTACTCCCACAAAACATACTATACTCAAAGTCAGTTCCCCCATCCCAACATTCAACACAGAATTTCATTTGCGACGAATTCCAACCCGAAGTAACACTTTCATATATCAGTTCGCTATTATTTCCACTGACAGACAAATCCATACAATCTCTCAAGCTGGGGACCAACCCATATTGAACATATTTTAAATCTTGTCCTTCTCTTACCAAATAACTATTGTGGACATTTTTTGAATGTGAAATATATTCTCCGCTACATAAATAATTTTTTATCCCCTG
>CAZQOL010000024.1:0-11387 GCA_964595185.1 uncultured Candidatus Saccharibacteria bacterium
GCAAGAAAGAGGCTCGTATACGAGCCGGGATTTTTCCTCTACGAGGACAGTATGCCTTTTGTACTTTTTTAAAATGAATTTTAAAAAAGACACAAAAGCCTTTCGATTCCTACACGCGACTGAAGCAGTTCAGTCGCTCGAGCGGACAATTTAAAAAACCTTAATTTCTTAAGGTTTTTTAAATTGTCCCCAGAACAGGAGATTATTATAACCATATTGTCAGACCAAAGTTATATGAAAGGGTTATATAATCAGTTGATGTTTATTAAGGCGTTGCAGAGAGAAAAAATGATATATATTGATTCAAAATGATAAAGACCGCACCCAAATAGATGCGGTCTTTTTTAAATTATCCTGGTCAGGCGGCTACGAGTTGATGGCTGATGATATCAGCCAGATTCTCGAGAATGCCCCTCCGGTTGCAGTTTGTTGAGTGTCGTTCAGGAAGCCGTGGGATTGATTAATTGATGATTCACCATTAACATCAATGTCGCAGATTCTCTGGGAAGCCCCTCCTATTGCAAAGTCCAGGTGTCTTTCACGGTCGCAGATTAAGGTAAAATTACTATCAACATCAATGTCGCAGATTTTCATTGTCATCGCCCCTCCAGTTGTAGTTTTCATATCGATGGCATACCCGGCTTTAGACAGATCGATGGTTGAATTCACATCGCAAATTTTCATTGTCATCGCCCCTCCGGTTGCAAATTTAAACGTTGTTTCCTCAACCATCAATAGGCTCATCATCCGGCAATAATCTACTGCTACTTCCTCAATGTTTACTACCTCTTTCTCGGTGCCTGTGAGGATAGCTACATTGGTTACGTCAGCTTCAAACGAAATAGCACTTTCGCCAGCACAAACTATCTTGTGTTTTGTGGCAGTGTTAATTTCATGAGCGTTTGTTTTGAGTGGGATAATCATAACGATCACCAGCCCCACGATTAAAAGAACCATCTTTTTCATAAGAGATTTGTTAAAAGGTTCAATATAAATATACAATATCTTTTTTTAAAATACAACTAGGTTTTTCAGATTTACATTTTTATAAAAAAATTAATAAAACCGTTTCTATAACTTACACATCTTTTATATTTATATTAAAAATCTATTTGTCATCCTTAAATAGTTCGATTCCTATCCTGGTTAAGCTATTTTATACACAAAAAAGTCTTGTGCTACAAGACTTTCTATCGGATCCCCAGAACAAGAGATTATTATAACCATATTATCAGACCAAAGTTATATGAGAGGGTTATATAATCAGCTAATGTTCATTAAGGCGTTGCAGGAAGAATAAGTTTCTACTTAATTTTTTGTTCTTGATTCATTTTATGAAAAACAGAGTTATTGTCATTCATAAGTTTCTCATAACTTCCATTTTCAACAACTTTTCCATTTTCCATTACAGATATACTATCAGTATATCTTAATGTACCTAGTCTGTGGGCAATTATTAAGAAAGTTTTTTCTTTTCCATATTCTCCTAACAATTTTTCCATAACCCTTCCTTCTGTTTCTGAGTCTAAGGAAGAAGTGGCTTCGTCTAAAATTATTATTGGTGCATTTTTATAAATTGCCCGTGCAATACCTAAACGTTGGCGTTCACCACCAGAGAGCATATAACCCTTTTCTCCTATTAAAGAATCTAAACCATTGGGTAATTTATCGATAATTTCTTTTAGTTGAGATATTTCAACAGCTTGATTCATGAGTTCCACATCCAAATTACGCATCATTGTAATATTCTCTCTTAAAGATAAATTAAAAAGTTCTGTTTCTTGTAATACAACTGTTACATTACTAAGTGTTTCGTTGTGTGAAATTGAATAATAATCTTTTTCACCTATTTTAAATTCTCCAGATTTTATGGCATATAGTCCAAGAATAATTTTAGCTAATGTTGATTTTCCTGAACCAGAAGACCCAGCAATACCAACCTTAGAGTTTCTATTTAAAATTAAATTAAAGTCTTTAATACCAGCTTGTCCTGATCCATATTCCATTGATGCATTCTTGAGTTCAATTTTATCCCAGTCTTTGGGGAATTTCTCATTACCAGTTTTAATAAATTCTGTTTCTTTAAAAATTGGCATCATTTGACCAAGATCAGATCTTGCATTAACCATATCAGTGTAAAGATCGCTAATCTCAGATAGCGAGCCTTGCATTTTATTAAAATAAGTAAAAAATACTAAAATCATACCTATAGTAATAATCCCCGAAATAAAAGAAAATCCTGTTAGTAAAAGAAAAATGCCGAGAACAATACCATTTACAACTTGTAACCACCTCCACTTAATATTATTTGCCATTGCTCTTTTAATATTTAAATCCCTGGAAAAAGTTTCTTTATCAGCAACATTTTCTACAATTTTTTTCTCTCCCCCGAGTGCTTTTATTGATAACATATTACTAGCACTTTCAACATATGTCCCTCCTGCTTTTTGGTTGAATTTATTGTACTCATTACTTAATTTATAAATTTTTTTACTAAAGAAAAATTCAATAGATAAAAAAATAATTGTATAAATTAAAATCAAAACCATAAATTTAAAATCTACAAAAAGAAAAAAAATCAAAACACCCACTATACTTGCAGAGATTTTTAATAATTCTTTTCTAAGCATTCCAAGTGAGTTAGATATCCCATCTGCTCCAGTAAAAATTCTTTGCAACTTATTTCCAGTGTTCTCTTTGTTGTGCCACTCAAGAGAAAATTCAGTTAAACGCTCAAATCCCCAGATTTTAGCTCTAGTTCGAGCTTTAATTCCAATAATACTCATCACATTCTTACTTTTTAAACGAACCAAAGAAACAAGAATGTAAGTAACAGAAATAAAAGCCACATAAAAGTAAAAGGTTTTTAATGATTGACCCAAGGTATATTCTGTAAAAAAATCAACTATCTTACCAATAATAAACACTGGGATAAGATCATAAAAATAAACAATCAAAAGCACAAAAAAAGATATGACAAAATTTCTTTTATCGTTTTCTAAAAAATACCAAATAGATTTTGGTATATCTTTCCACTTCATTCCGGGCTCGTCTGTCTTTAGGTTATACACCATAATAAGATTATACCAGAAATCCATAAAAGTTCGATTCCTGTCCTGGTTAAGCCATTTTACACACAAAAAAGTCTTGTTCTATAAGGGTCCTCATCGGGTCCTCTCGGTAGGACCGCTTCGCTTATCGAACCTTACAGGTTCAGTACACCTTTTCCATTCGCGAGTACACTCATATGGAAAAGATTTTCGATTCCTACACGTTTCGTCCTCAAGGACGAAACTCGAGAGGACAATTTAAAAAACCTTAATTTCTTAAGGTTTTTTAAATTGTCCTCTCGGTAGGAATCGAACCTACGACCATCTCCTTAAAAGGGAGCTGCTCTACCAACTGAGCTACGAGAGGATATTAATATTTCAAACAAAACTATATCTTACTTACTATTCGGTTGACCCGCTACAACTAGCCACAAGTAGATATTAATTCATTAAACAAAACTATATCTTACTTACTATTCGGTTGACCCGCTACAACTAGCTACGAGAGGATATTAATATTTCAAACAAAAACAGCACGATTTATCAAAAATACCACATTTGAGTATAAAAATCAATCTTTTCCTCCCTTTCCGATGCATTTGGTAAAAATATAGGTGTGGGAGTTATCCACATATTGCTTGGCTTATGCACATTTTTGTTATATAATGCATACAAGTCGTTTGAAAGAATCTTTCCAACATTCGCCCTATGTTATTGGGTATAAATATCGGGAAAGATATATAAATCATTGATTGTTCATTATACTCACAAAATTACATAGTGAGTTTCAAAAGCTAAAGGCTTGGAAGCTGGTTCTCAAATTATTGAGGTTCAACTTCCAAGCCTTTTTTAATTCTTGTTTAAAGATGAAAGAATAAATTGTTCAAGCCCAATGCTAAAATCCACTTCCCCTCTGTGAGCTTTATGATACAGGGAAACAAGTTTAGAAGAATACATCTTCAATTCCTCGGTTTTGAATATTTTATTTTTATTTAATAACATTGTTTTAACTTTCCAAAAAAGAATTCCGGAAATTTCCTCTGGGGCTATTCCGGACGAAATCGCTTCTCGATATAAAACCCAAGTACCGATCTTATCTTTCAAAGAAAATTTATCGGCTATTCCAAAAACATTTACTTTAGGTATTTTTTTAGTAACTGCGCTACTAAAATCTTCAATTGTCGCAAATTTTTTATATTTTTTAACATCTGCCACTAATAGTTTTTCTTCTAAAAATGCAAAAATAGTTTCTGAATCTTTTAATATTGATAAATCTTCTGCAGAAAGGTCAATATTACCTTCATTAATAAGGCTATCTAAAATCACAATATTTTTTTCTCCGAAAAGACTATTACTCTGAGCTTGTTCTAAAAGTAACTCTTTGGATAAATCATTACTTGAAGCAAAAATAGGGACCACATTGTCTTCATACAACTTTTTTAAAAAATTGTTTTTCTTTTTTGTGTCGTTACCTGAAAGAATATAAATCATATCCAATTTTTAACTTTCTTTTTGTAGTCAAGATAAAGGTCTCCGTATTTTTTCTCTAATATTTTTTCTTGTTTTTTAACAAAAAATATTTTAGTTAAGACATGAGCAATTATTGTAAAAACAATAGAAAAAAAAGAATTTATGAGTAAGGCAAGGCCTAGCGTCATTATCAGAAGTCCAAAGTGAGTAGGATTTCGGGTAAATTTATATGGTCCACGATAAAAAAATGATTTATTTTTAAACTTAGGATCGTTCTCTTTATAATTACCAGAAGTAGTTTGAGCCCAATAAACAATTACCGATCCCAAAAAAATTAAAATAACTCCAATACCTTGTGATGGAACATTTAAAAATAAACTAAACGGTGCAAATATATCAAAAATCACCCCCAATATTACTGAAAACAAAAAGACTAAATACGAATGAGATAGCAAAAAATGCACCCCTGGCCCATTTTGTTTGTTTTGATTGTCTTCGTTTTCTTCCATATATTAATCCTACCACCTGGAATCAATTTTGGCCACTATTTCAAATCTCCCCATGTTTTTCCTGAATTAATTGAGACTAAAAGAGGGACATTTTCTTTACCTTTCAAAAATTCTGTTGGAATTGCTTCTTTCATTGCTTTTTCAATAATTTTTGAAGCTTGGTCTTTTTTATCTTTCTTTATTTCATAAACCAATTCATCGTGAACCTGTAAAATTAATCGGACCTCGTTTTTATATCCTGCGTTCCTTAAAGCCTCATCCGCTTTTTTCATACCAATCTTTATAATATCGGCTGTGGCAGTACCTTGAATGGGCGCATTGGTTGCCATCCGCTCAGCCATGGATCTTATAAATGGAATTGGAGACTTAATCCCAGGGAAATATCTTTTCCTGCCAAATAAAGTTTCAGTATATCCTTTCTGTTTTGCAAAATTTTTTATACTTTCTAAATACCCAGCAATCGTCGGAAATTGAGCAAAATAATTATCGTAAAAAATCTGAGCCTCTTTGCGGTCTGTTCCAAGGTTCTCTTTCAATGCATTTACTCCCATCCCATATAAAATTCCAAAATTAATTACTTTAGCTCTTCTCCTCATATCATGGGTAACATTTTCTTCAGTAACTCCAAATACTTTCATGGCCACTGCCGAATGAATATCCTGTCCATCATTAAAAGCTTTTAAAAAATATGGATCTTGAGAAAGCAGAGCAGCAACCCTCAATTCAATTTGAGAATAATCAAAAGAAACCAATTCATACCCTGGGGCAGAAACAAAAGCATTCCTAATATTTTTTCCCCGTTCGGTTTTTGTTGGAATATTTTGGAGGTTAGGATTGTTCGAAGAAAATCTGCCTGTAGTAGTTCCGGCTTGAATAAAATTGGCGTGTAGTCGCCCATCAGGTCCAACCTGAGCGGGAATAGTGTCAATATATGTCGAAAGTAATTTCTGAAGTTCACGATGTTTTAAAATTTCTCCTATAATCGGATGCAGGTCTCGTAATTTTTCTAATTCACTTTCTCTTGTTGAAATAGCACCTCCAGCACTTTTCTTTATACCCTTTATTGATAAGCCTAATTTGGTAAAAAGTATTTCACTAATTTGTTTTGGCGAATTAATATTAAATTCAACTCCAGCATTTTTCCAAATACTTTTTTCTAAAATTTCTAAATCGTTGTGGTATTCTTTTGAAATTTTTTTCAGATAAGGTATATCAACTAAAATTCCATCTTTCTCCATATCATCAATTATCCCAATAATTGGTAGCTCAATATTTTCATACACGTGTGTTAGATTCTCTTTCTTAATATCTTCCTCAAGTTTTTTATAAGCTTCATCAAAAGAATTACTTCCTTTATAATTAGAAACCTCGTCAAGATCCGGATTTGTCCTTTCTGAATTAAGTAGCCAATAGGCGATTTTTGCTTTGGTTATTTTTTCTTGGTCCTTGGCGGAAGGTTCCAAAGTCCTATGAGCAAGGTCTGGCTCCTGTGAAGCTTTTTCTGTACTGTTACCATCTAAAACATTTAAAAACCTATTTTGTAAACTTTTAAATTCCATCTCTCTAAAAAATTCTGCGACGCTTTCTTTACTAACTGTATCTTTCCATTTATTTTCTGGTAATTTAAAATTAATTGGGGCATCACGACGAATTGTCGCCAATGTTTTAGAAAATAGAGCTTCCTCTTCCCCCTCTTTAAGTAGACTAAGAACTCTTTCTGTTATTCCAAGAGTTTTTAATTCCTTTTCGTCTTTTTTTATAACTTTGTAAATATTTTCAACCGTTCCGTATTTAGAAATTAAAATCGTGGCGGTCTTCTCTCCGATTCCTTTTATACCAATAATATTATCAGACGGATCCCCTCTTAATCCTTTATAGTCTGGTAATTTATCAGGATCAAAACCAAAACGTTCATTTACTTTTTTCTGATTATATAAAATAGTATCGTTTATACCTTTTTTAAGCGTATAAACAACCACCTTATCGTCCTTAACCAACTGAAGAGTATCCATGTCACCAGAAGCAATTATGATGTCCAGGTCTGGCATGGACACTGATTGCTCGACAATCGTTCCAAGTAAATCATCAGCCTCAAAACCTTCGCATTCATACATGGGGACAGAACAGGCTTTAAAAAAATCTCGGGCTCGAATTAGTTGAGCCACCAACGCCTCATCCGCTTTAGCTCTTCCGGCTTTATAGTCACCATACGCCTCGTGTCTAAAAGTTTTTTTGGGTAAATCAAAACAGGCCACAATATAATCTGGCTTTAAATCAGTTATAATCTTAAAAAGCATTGTCGCCAGGCCATATATGGCGCCAGTTGGCTCACCACGAGAGTTCATAAATTCAGGCAGAGCATGATAGGCCCGATGAATAATAGCGTGGGAATCAAGCAAAACTAGTCTCTTTTTATCGGTCTTTTTAATAGCCATCTGTTAATTATAACATCTTTAAGCTAAAGATTTTAATCAATTAAAAGATTTATCCCTCTTGTTTTTTCATTAATGTGAGTTAACTTAATCTTAATCGCATTTTGAGGAATTAATTCTTCTATTAGTTCTGGCCATTCAACAATAACTAGGTTGCCATTCTCTGAAATAATTTTTTCCCATCCCAAATGAACAATGTCTTCTTTTTTTTCTAGACGATAAGTATCTATGTGAATTAATTCTTTAAATTTTTTATTTTTTAAAGGATATTTTTTCATTATAACAAAAGTCGGCGAAATTATTTTATTTTTTACTCCCAATTGTTTTCCTATGGCTTGAGTTAAAGTAGTCTTCCCACTACCAAGATCCCCAGATAAAGTTATGACGACAGATCCTTTTGAGGTTCTCTCACAGGCTCTCTTAATCAAATTTGTGGCAATTTTTTCTAGGTCTTTAATTTCTATTTTCTTCAAATCCATATCCATATACTAACATACCCCGATCGAAATCGGGGTATGTTAGCTTTTTAATTTATTGATGTATTGTTCGCTCGGTTGTTGTTGTCACTGTATTTCGACGTCCATAATACGATCTTGAGAGTAGAATTAATAACATAATTAGAATTATTAATAACAACCAGCCAATTAAACTCAATCCTAGAAGATTACCAAAGAAAGCAGAAGCTCCGAGAACATTGCCATTAAGAACTTTTGGATTATTCAAGGCATAGGCCATAGCATTTTCTTGAGCACCGTTTGGATTTGTATAAATCAAAACAGCGGTAGTTACTATCTGCGCCAAATTTGCGTCTAAGTCTTCTACAACAGCTTGCAAATAGATAACTCCTTCATCGTTTGGATTTAAATCTGCGATTGGAACAGATAGTGTTCGGCTTTCATTTGAGAATGTCCCCCTTGAACTATTTGTAATGATTATTCCCTTTGGAACATAAACCTGAACCATTGGATTAGTTAATCTTGAAATACTTATATTTTTATAATAAACAGTATAATCAATAACATCTCCTACCCCAATTGTTTGATAACGATTTTCAATTCGAAGCATGATTGGAGACAAAGATCCATAAACAGTGTTACCTTGCTCAACGACTGTCTCTCTAACTATTCTTGTGTTGGTATTTGTGTTGTTATTATTTCCGTTATTGTAATAACCAAGTGTTCGGAAAACTTCAATCGCTCCTCGAGAAATTCCATTTGAACCTTCTCCAACAGCTCGGAAATAATAAATTGTATTTGGACTTAGGTTTGATACATATTCATTAAAGTAACTATTTCCACCAGTTCCTCGTGAAGCTGTTCTTAATCCCAAGTTTACATTTGTTCCATACTCGAAATATGTTGTCGCGTTCCCGTAATTAGTACTTGTTATTAATCCATTCAACTGAGCGCTTGTTTGAGTAATGTTTGTGGCAATGGTTGTCACAACATTAGTGTTGTAAAATGAATCACCTCCACCGACTGTAATTCGAATTGATTCTGAATCGCTACCATTATCTCCTCTTGCTCGAAGGGTATAGGTGATTGTACTATTTGGAAAAAATGTTTCACTTCCATCTTCGTCAACATCGCCAAAGTTTGAAATACTGACATCGTCACAATCTGTTGTTCTCCATCTTAATTCTACTTCATCACCCCGATTGATATAAGTTCGATCAGCCGTAAAGCTATTTATTCGACAGTCATCATTATTATTATTGTTATCTTCATCAACATTAATTCGGACAGTATCTGTAATTGTCGATCCGTTAAAATCATACGCTGTCAAGATATAAGTAGTGTCACTATCAGGATAGACTCTTTCGTCTCCATCGTTTGAAACATTTCCTAAATCGGTAATTTTTACTCTTTCACAACCATCTGTTTCCCAGCGAAGTATTGTTGAATCTCCCTCATCAATACTTGTGTCGCTTGCTGAGAAATCAATAATTCGACAGGTATCATTATTGTTGGTGTTTACATAGACTGTTACTGATGATGTTTGAGGAAAACCGTTTGAATTTTTTGCAGTTAGTGTATACGTTGTTGTATTTGTTGGATAAACAGTTTGATTACCATATACTGGAACTTCTGAAGAGTTTAACATCACAGACTCGCAACCACTTGTACTCCAAGACAAGACAGAAGATTCTCCAGAGTTTATTGTAGTTGGATTAGCAGTAAAACTATTTATAGTACAAACTTGAGAAACATTTCTGACTGTGACAGTCACACTTCTTGTCCTTGTAACCCCATCAGCCCCACTAGCAGTTAAAGTATATGTTCTTGTTCTGGTTGGCCAAACTTCTTGAGAACCTGAAGTTGGGATATTGTAGTTAAGGTTTGAAATACTTACATGCGTACAGCCCGTCGTTTCCCAAACAAGTGTTGAGGATTGACCCAATGTTATTGTCGCTGGGTTAGCTGTAAAACTGTTAATAGTACAGCCGGGAGAAACTGTAATAACCGAAACAGTCACACTTCTTGTTCTTACTATACCATCAGCTCCACGAGCTGTTAGTGTATAAGTGGTTGTTTGTGTTGGGTGGACAGATTCTGATCCTGAAACAGAAACATTATGAGTTCTAATTTGATCAAAAATACTTGCACTTGTACAATTGCTCGTACTCCAAGAAAGTGTTGAAGATTCTCCAGAGTCTATTGCAGTTGGACTTGCAGTAAAACTATTTATAGTACAAACTTGAGAAACATTTCTGACTGTGACAGTCACACTTCTTGTCCTTGTAACCCCATCAGCCCCACTAGCAGTTAAAGTATATGTTCTTGTTCTGGTTGGCCAAACTTCTTGAGAACCTGAAGTTGGGATATTGTAGTTAAGGTTTGAAATACTTACATGCGTACAGCCCGTCGTTTCCCAAACAAGTGTTGAGGATTGACCCAATGTTATTGTCGCTGGGTTAGCTGTAAAACTGTTAATAGTACAGCCGGGAGAAACTGTAATAACCGAAACAGTCACACTTCTTGTTCTTACTATACCATCAGCTCCACGAGCTGTTAGTGTATAAGTGGTTGTTTGTGTTGGGTGGACAGATTCTGATCCTGAAACAGAAACATTATGAGTTCTAATGGAATCTGAAATACTAGCACTTATACAACCCGTTGTATTCCAAGATAGAGTTGAATATCCTCCATTGTTTATGGTTGTTGGACTTGCAGTAAAACTATTAATTGCACAGTTTTGAACAATTTGATTAACAGTAACTGTAACATTTCTTGTTTGAGTCGCACCACTGTTTCCGTTTGCAGTTAATGTATAAGTGGTTGTTTGTGTTGGCCAAACTTCTTGGAATCCTGAAAGGGGAACGTTGTAATTAAGATTAGAAATTGTGACATGATTACAATTACTCGTACTCCAAGAAAGTGTGGAAGATGCTCCAGAGTTTATGGTTGTTGGACTTGCAGTAAAACTATTAATTGCACAGTTTTGAACAATTTGATTAACAGTAACTGTTGCTGTCTTTGTACTAGTATTAGCACCATTTGAACTATATCCTTTTAGAGTATAAGTTGTTGTCTGAGTTGGTGAGACAGACTGACTACCAGACATTCCATGATAAGTATTTATTAAAATGTTTCCATTATAAAGTTTTACCATCGCACAATCAGTTGTATACCAAGCAAGGTTTGAAGATCCTCCTTGATTAATTGTAGGTGGAGTAGCAATAAAATTGTTTATGACACAAGAATTATAAACAGCATTCACATTTACAGTTACTGTTCTTGTCACACTCACTCCATTTGAACCCGTTGCAGTCAAAGTATAAGTCGTTGTTTGATTTGGATTAACAGAGTGTGTTCCGTTAACCGACACATTTCCAACAGAAGGGCTTATTGAAGCCGAGGTACAATTATTTGTGCTCCATGACAAAGTCGAGGATTGCCCTACTGTTATTGAAGTTGGGTTAGCAT
>CAZQOL010000025.1:0-3404 GCA_964595185.1 uncultured Candidatus Saccharibacteria bacterium
TAGCAAAAATATAATTAAATTGCCACCTCAAATCTCTTCTAAGAATTTCTTCGTAAATTCTTCAGGAACCGAAATGGTTTTTGAAACATTCCAAATCATTTCAAATTGCGACGATAGCATTTCAACAAATTCTTTACTTTCAATAATAAAACCGAAGCATTCTTTTTTTGATGATACAAAAGCAACTTTATTTTCATATATCCAATAACCCATGGAGAATTCAATTTCTTTTGGAGCCAATCTTATTTCTCTACAGAACTTATCTCCAACACCTAGGTATGGATGTTTTTTAATGTCCACAGCTTGACCTTGCGGCCAAATAGCTCTATTATAAATATTTCTTTTTATGCGTTCCTTATTTAATTTTATAAAAAAATCTTCTGATAAAATTTCAATCATGGCTTTTATTGGCCAATATGTTTTTGTTTCAATGTTACGATATAGAAGTATATCTTTAAGAACGTATTGAACTCCATCTTTACCTTCAAAAAATTGAAACTTCGGGCTTGTTGTTATTCCATTTTTATGAAAATTTAGGAAGAAATTGTTAATTTCATTTTTCCCTTTTTCTAATTCATTTATTTTTTCATCCAAAATATTTTCTAATTGTTCTTCCTTGCATACTAGAAATGTTTTAATTCCATTTTTCTGTGATTCAACAGCTAATCCATTATCTTTTAACTTTTTAAGGAAGCCATATAAAGAGGGGCGAGATAACCCTGTTTTTTTCGCTAAGTTTCCAGCGGTTTGCTCACCGTTTTCAAGAAGAAAAAGAAAGGTTTTAATTTCTTCATCTTTGAGTCCTAATTTTTCTAATGTTTTATCTATCATGATTTAAGCATATCAAAATACATTGTGTTGTCAAGTTTGTACAACACTATTTACACTCATTGACATAGAATATATACTATGTTCAAGAAATGGTTCTTAAATAACAAAATATTAAAATCATGAACTTAAAAGAATACGAGCAAGAAGAGAAAAGGGTCGATAAAATAAAAAAGGGGGCTGAAAATCTGGCTCTAAATTTAGGGGCGATAATTTTCAGCTTAGTTGCCTTATCAGCTTTTTTTATAAGGTATTATTTTAATGATTACCTAACTCTCAATTTTTCAAATGATGAGATTATGATACTGTGGTTACTTTATATAAGTATTCCCGTAATTATTGTGTCCTTAATTGGGTACACAATTAGTATGAAAAAAATTGGTAAAAAATTAAAAAACAGGAGGTAAAAATGAAAAAAGTTTTTATTATTGTTAGTGACTCAAGATATGTTGTTGCGGTAAAAAATGGGAAACCTTTTCTTCGCTCTCCTAGCGGCGGTCCCATAGATCTTAATACTGCTGAAGGACAGAGAAGAATTTATAGTGATTGGAGAAGAGGAGGAGAACTTATTACTCCATATTATTTTCGAGAGAAGACAGAAGCAACTGAGTATATGATATTTTTGTCTCCATCCAAAAACTTAGGATTGGAGATAATAGAGGTTGAATTTGGAACGCGAGTTTGTATCCCTTTTTAAAATGAGAGAAAATTTATAAAACCGATTAAAAATAATCGGTTTTTTCTTTTGAGGCCTGGGGCGGAATTGAACCGCCGCATAGAGATTTTGCAGATCTCTGCCTTACCACTTGGCTACCAGGCCGATATTAAATATTATAATAACTTTAATAAAACGTAAACATACACAAACGATCTTTTGATCTCTGACTATTATTCATTTCGCTATGCTCATGCCACTTACTACCAGGCCATGTTTTTATCCTAACCGTTCATTAACAAATCGTCAATCTTTTGGCGATTTTTTTCGCCCTCATCAATTTCGACATCTAAGAAGGGAATTGGATTAATCCGTAAATTTTTAGTGACATGCTTCCGCAATTCTCCCAGATTTCTTTTAATAAACCCATATGCCGCTTTTTCTTTCTCTCTGGGCAAGACACTTATAAAAATAGTGGCTCTTTTCCCATCAGGGGAAAGAACTACTCGAGTGACGGTAATCATCGAAGTAGGGCCTGCTTCACGTTCAATATATAAAGCTGCTAATTCTTTGATATTATTTTTTATTTTTTCATTTCTAAATTCAGACATATATTTAAAGCAAAACAAATTATTTTATGAAAAAATGTCTGCCCTTTCTCTCTTACAGTTTTTTCAGAATATAATTTGTGTAGCTTTTATACTATTTTAATCTCAAACGCTTCAAGCACATCCCCGGGCGCAATATCTATTTTGGTTTCTACTTGGAGTCCACAATCATTTCCTTCTTGAACTTCTTTTGATTTTATTTTATTAGCCTGAAGTTCAACAATTTTTCCATTTCCGATTTCAAAATCCCGACGGACGATTCTGATTTTACTACCTAGAGTTATCTTGCCGGTAATAACTTTTCCGCCGACCACATGTTTGTCTTTTGTTGAGCCAAATGTTTTTAAAACTTTTAGTGAACCAATTATTTCAAGCGTTTCAATTCGAGGTCGACGTTCTTCCATTAATTCTTTAAGCCAATCAATCAGTTTATAAATTATATTGAATGTTTCAACTTTAACTTTTAGGGTTTCGTTTAAATCACGTGCACCGCTGTCAAAGTTTGTGTTAAATCCAACAATGATACTTTCTTTATTAACGTTTCCCATTTTAAGATCAGATTCATTGATGGCCCCAACCCCTTTGCTAATTATTTTAAAAGAAATTTCTTTGGTTTCAAGTTTGCTTATTTCTTTTTCAATAGCCTCAATTGTTCCCGATACATCTGTTTTTATTATTATTGGAATTATTTTTCCAGTAAAATTTGTCTGCTTGTCGATATTTTTATTTTCTAAATTTTCATCTTTAATTTTTCTAACATAATTTTCTGCTTCTTTCTTCGTATTAAAAGATTGAAAACTGTTTCCAACTTCAGGCATTGATTCAAATCCTATTAGTTTGATAGGGGAGGAAAAAGTTGCTTCTTTTATACTTTTTCCTAAAAAATTTTCAATTATTCTTGTTGTCACAATTGCACTACCCGCAGCCACAAACATTCCTGATTTAATTGTTCCATCTTTTATAATACATGTGGCTGAGATTCCACGTTTTGGTTCACGCTTAGCTTCAATAACTACGCCGGTTGCGTTTATTTGTGGATTGCCCTTAAATTCATTTAAATCTGCTACCAATATAATCATATTTAACAATTCATCAATACCAGTCCCGACTTTTGCTGAGATTAAGACAAATGGAATATCACCACCCATTCCTTCGAGGTAGATACCTTTTTCAACTAAATCCATTTTAGTTTTTTCAATATTGGCATTTGGTCGGTCAATTTTATTTATTGCAACAATGTAAGGGGTTTTGCTTTCTATTATTGTATTATAGGCTTCAAGATGCTTTCCCTCACAAGCGGATCGAAGTAATTA
>CAZQOL010000025.1:3414-7328 GCA_964595185.1 uncultured Candidatus Saccharibacteria bacterium
CTATTCTGAGGCATAGGGCCGTCAACTGCAGAAACTACTAAGATAGCAATATCGGCTGTTGCGGCTCCTCTTTCACGCATTTTTGAAAAAGCTTCATGACCGGGGGTATCAAGGAAAGTTATTAATCTATTTTTACCATTTTCATCTTTTGTAGTAACTTCATAAGCACTAATATGTTGAGTTATACCCCCAGCTTCACCTAAAACAGTGTTTGATTTTCGAATATAGTCGAGGAGGGTAGATTTTCCATGATCAACATGCCCCATGACGACAACGACGGGTGGACGAATTCTTTCAGTTGTTTTTAATTTTTCGGGCATATAATTTTTGTTTGTTTTTTGTAGTATATTTATTTTATCGATTTATCCAAGACTTCTTTTTCTTCACTTGATAATTCGAATTCCGATTTACCATTTATGATTGGTTTTGCAAATATACTCATTCTATCGCGTGCATAAAGCGAGGACATTACAACTCCATTTCCTTCATCATTCATAAAAGAGATAGCAAAACTTTGATTACCACCTGCATCAACGAATGGATTAAAGCGTAGGGTTTCAATATTTCTAATTGATTTACTTAATTTACTATCAACCAAAATTAAATGTTGATCAATTTTTTCTTGATTATCTTCAATTTGATTTATTTTTTTACCGACTAAAATGATCATTTCTTCCAAATTGCGTGCTTTGGTCCCAGCAAAAATTTTTTTTAATCTTATTTCAATCATCAAAATCCAAACCAGAATTATTACAATGACAACTGATATTACATAAAATAAGATAATAGTATCCATCTTGTTAGAGAAGGGAGCCAAAGGATCCCCATAAATAATATTAATAATAAAAAATCAAAAGTTTTGTTTGATATAATTAAACCGCCGTTTCATCGTATAAATTATATGACGATTCTCGGGATTATATATAAACAGAGTATATACTAATAAGACATTTTTTACAATGAGAATTAATATTAAATTTTTAAAAAATTTTACAAAGTGATATAGTAATATATATGTTTAAAAAGAAAAATATATATTTGGATCATGCAGGAGCAACACCGATTGATAAAGAGATCTTAAAAAAGATGGGTCTTTATGAACGGGTGTTTTTTGCTAATCCAAGCGCGATATATACCGATGGAATTGATAGTAGAAATATAATAGAAGAATCGAGAAATAAAATCGCGAAACTTATTAATGCTCACTCTGATGAGATAATATTTACGGGCAGCGGAACAGAAAGTGACGCTTTGGCAATACTTGGAATAATTACAAATTACCAACCTGCCCGCCCTCACGAGAGTTCGGGAGCCGGTGGGTTACAAATTATTAATGAAAATTCAGAAAAAACAATTACGCATATTGTGACAACAGAGATCGAACATCCCGCAGTCTTAGAAAATTGTAAAATGTTAGAGGCAAGAGGAGAAATAGAAGTGACGTATGTGTCAGTTGATAAAAATGGAATAATAAATTTGGAGGAATTTGAAGAATCTTTAAAAGAGAATACTGTTTTGGTTTCAGTTATGTATGCGAATAATGAAATAGGAACAATACAACCCATAGAAGAGATAGCCAAAATAATAAGACGTTTCAGGAAAAATAAAAAAAATAACTCACATTCTTCACTATTCCCGTTATTCCACTCAGACGCTTGTCAGGCAATGAATTATTTGCCGACTGAAAATATTGAGAAATTGGGAGTTGATTTGATGACATTTAATAGTTCAAAAATTTATGGTCCAAAAGGAATAGGGGTTTTGTATAAAAAAAGAAATATTGAGCTTACACCGCTATATATGGGGGGTGGACAAGAATTTAATTTACGACCTGGGACTGAAAGCGTTTCCTTAATCGCTGGTTGTGCCTTGGCCTTGGAAAAAGTAAATAAAATAAAAAAGAATGAAGTAGAGAGATTAACTAAAATTAGAAATTATGGAATTGAAAAATTATTATCACTTTCTGATGTTTCCGGATATAAAATAATTTTAAATGGTGATAAAGAAAAAAGATTACCAAATAATATAAACATTTCAATTAGGGGAATATCGAGCGAACTTTTAGTTATTGAACTTTCTGCCAAAGGGATTTTTGTTTCCGAAAAAAGTGCCTGTAAAAGTGAGAGTGATGATAAATCTTATGTCATAAAAGCCATTAGAAAAATTTGCCCGAAAGATGGGAAGGAAGAAGGATCTTTACGAATTTCACTTGGACGTTGCAATAAAATGTCTGATATAGACGTATTATATAGAGAATTAAAAAAGATTTTAGAAAAATATAATAAGTGGAAATAGGGGGAAAGTTATGATATAATTATAGTATGGATATTAAGGAATTAGACAAAAAACAGCTTATTTTATTGGTTTTGTTGATTACTTTTGTTGTCTCGATTGCCACTGGTATTATTACAGTTTCTTTAATGAAGCAGATGCCATCGAGTGTGCCTCAGACAATAAACAACGTTATTCAGCGAACGATTGAAAAGGTTACCACTGTTGAAGTTCCAACTTCAAACTCTATTGTTTCAGATGAAGATAATCAGAATAATCCTGTTCAAAATTCTTCAGTTATTTTAGGTGATAAAGAGGCGTTAGTTTCTATTTACTTAAATAATAAAACAGATATTGTTTCTGACATGGATCAAGCCGATGGCAAAAAAGAAATTGAGCCAATAGGGCAAGGAATAATAATTTCAGAAGAGGGTTTAATTTTGGTTGATTCAAGTTTAATAAATGAGACTGATAAATATAAGGTAGTTTTAAATAAGATTGATTTTAGTGTGGACATTTTGAAAAAGTTTAACAATGGTTTTACAATTTTAAAAATTTCACCAGCAACGAATGAAAAACCAACTGAAAATTTAGAGACTTCACCCCAGACAGAATAATATTATATAATAATTTTTTCTAACTCCTACAAACTAGAAGTTAGAACCTAATCTATATGCCCCCATTTAATAATTTTACAACCAAAGCAAAAGAAGTTATTCGCAAGGCACACGAATTAGCAATTGAACGTGGACAAAATCACGTTAATTCCCTCCATCTTTTAACCGCCTTATTAGTCCAAGAGGATTCGTTAGTTATTTCAATTTTAGACAAAATGGAAGTTGATACAATGTTACTTACTGATAATTTAATTGAGATGACCGAATCGCCAGAGAATAGAAATACTCTTTCTCCCTCATATCAGATTTATTTAACACCTGATTTAGCAAAGGTCATTGAAAATTCAAGTAAAGTGGCTTTATCTATTAAAGATGAATTTGTTTCAACAGAACATCTTTTTGTTTCATTGCTTGAGATTGCTGGTGAAGCAAGAGAATTATTGAGTCGTTTTAAAATAAATAAAGAAAAAGTTCTCAATGTTTTGAAATTGCTTCGTAATGAGAATGAGACTGGTGCGAATATGTCAAAAAAACCAAAACTTCTTGTAAAATTTACAAGAAATCTTACCGCACTAGCCAAGGAAGATAAATTAGATCCAGTTATTGGTCGTGATTCTGAAATTATGAGAATGATGCAGATATTATCGCGACGAACTAAAAATAATCCCATTTTAATTGGTGAAGCAGGCACTGGGAAAACAGCCGTGGCGGAAGCTTTAGCTATTCGCATCGCTAAAAATGATGTACCAGAGAGTTTGAAAGATAAAGAAGTTGTATCACTTGATTTAGGATTACTATTATCTGGAACAAAATATCGGGGAGAATTTGAAGAGCGGTTACGAGGAATAATGAAAGAAATTGAAAAATCTGACGGCAAGATAATTCTTTTCATAGACGAGATTCATACAATTGTCGGGGCAGGATCATCTGAAGGATCTCTTGATGCTTCAAATATGTTAAAACCCGCCTTAGCCCGTGGAGAACTTAGAGCCATTGGAGCAACAACCTTGAAAGAATATCAAAAAC
>CAZQOL010000025.1:7338-11338 GCA_964595185.1 uncultured Candidatus Saccharibacteria bacterium
CTGCCCTTGCTCGCCGATTTCAACCAGTATATATTGATGAACCAAGTACCGATGACGCTGTTGCAATTTTACGTGGCTTGAAAGAAAAATATGAACTTTTTCATGGGGTTCGAATTACAGATGATGCAATTATTGCAGCCGTAAATTTAAGCGCTAGGTATATTACGAACAGATATTTACCAGATAAGGCTGTGGATCTTATAGATGAGGCCTCATCATCACTTCGCCTAGCCCTTGAGAATAAACCACAAATATTAGAAGAAGCAGATAGAAAGATAATGCGTTTTGAAGTTGAAAAAGAGGCATTAACAAAAGAGATTTCAAGAGATAAAAAATTACAAAACAAAGAAGCGAAGGAAAGATTAAAAGATATTGAGAAAGCTGGAATCTTTAAGAATTGAAGCAGAAAATGCTGAAATGCGAGCTGATCTTGGACGAGCCGCTGAAATTAGGTATGGTGAGATCCCAGATTTACAGAACAGATTGGAGACAAAACTTTCACGTCTCAAAAAACTGCAAAGATCACGTCGAATTTTGAAAGAAGAAATAACCGCTGAAGATATAGCCTCAGTAGTTTCGCGCTGGACAGGAGTTCCACTTGAAAAAATGTTAGAAGAGGAATTAAAAAAATTATCTCAAATTGAAAATGAATTAAGGTTAAGAGTTGTTGGTCAAGATGAAGCAATTAAAAAGATTGCTGATGTTGTTCGTCGCAGTCGTGTCGGAATTTCAGACCCCAATAAACCAATGGGTTCATTTATTTTTCTTGGACCAACAGGAGTTGGTAAAACAGAATTAACAAAAGCCCTAGCTTCTTTTATGTTTGATGATGATAAAGCGTTGATTAGGGTTGATATGAGTGAATATACTGAACGACACAGCGTTTCAAAACTTATTGGTTCTCCCCCTGGATATGTTGGGTATGATGAGTCTGGAAGTCTAACGGAGTCTGTCAGACATCGACCATATTCTGTTGTTTTATTTGATGAGATAGAAAAAGCTCATCCTGAGATATTTAATATTTTACTTCAAGTTCTAGATGAAGGAAGATTGACGGATTCAAAAGGGAGAGTTGTGAATTTCAAAAATACAATAATTATTTTGACCTCAAATATTGGTTCTAATTTTATTCAAAAAATGGAATCACTCGGATTTACAAATAATTCTAAGAAGGATGAATATTCACAAACGAAAGAAAAAGTTCTCGATTCTTTAAAGGACCATTTTAATCCAGAATTTTTGAATCGCTTGGACGATATAATTGTTTTTGATATCTTATCACCGGAAGTTATTCGCTCAATTGTTGATATTAAAATAAAAATCATTCGGGCAAGGTTGCTTGAAAAGAAAATTGAATTAGACATTTCAAATGATGCCCTGGATTATTTAGCAAAAGAAGGGTATAACCCCCACTATGGAGCACGTCCTCTTGCAAGATTGATTCAAGATAAAATTTTAAATCAAGTTGCAATGTTTATAATTGCAAAGGGGGTTAAAAAGGGTGATGTTGTGTATGTGACAATGAAAAATGGACAAATGGTAATAGAAATGAAAAAACCCTTTCATTCCCGTGGCAACCTAAATGTTTCAAAGCCGCCAATTCGGGCTATAAAATAAAGCTCCTTTTCAATCCAGCCTTGCTGAGCTCAGCAAGGCTGGATTTGTTTTTGTGTGGTATAATTAAGTAAACTAAAAAACACTGCCATGGAAAATCGAGATGAAAAGATGTATTCCGTTTTAATGAAAATAGTAGAATGGAATGTTTATCACATGTTAGACTTAAAACATGATGAAGAAACCGAAAAAATGTTTGAGGATACTTCATCATTTAATGAAATAGCCTTGGATAATTTGAATTACCACTACTTAAAGTTAGATGCTGATAAGCATTTAGTAATAGGGTTCAATCTTATCTTTGATCCCATTTTTCTCAGAAATTACTTTCATTTATATGGATTTATTAATAAAAAACCGTATATAAAAGGAGAAGTAGTTTTTGATAATTCAAACTTATTCCATGTACTTGGCTTTGAGTTGGAGATTAAAGATGATCCGAATGGCCATTTTATTTATTGTAGGTACTGTCCTTCTGATGTTCATTCAAGTATACCGGGTAGTGAACTAGATAAATATATTAAAATGAAAAGAAAGTTTGAGAAAGAATTTAATGATTTTTATTATTCTTCTCTCGTAAACATATAACTTGATGGCGCAAAAGGGAGGCGCCATCTTTTTTATTCTCGTGTTTAATGAAGATAATATATATGTTCCTAATTTAAGAATGTGGGTGGATAAGGTAGCGTAATTTTACCCTAGGTCCTCAATCACTGTATATTAATATACTTCTTGTTGATAGCAAGATTCACAATAAACAATCTCTGGTCTCTCTGGAGAATACGATGTCTCAAATTCATTCGTGCAACCTTCTTTCATACAAGTACGGTGCCATAATTTCATGGGATTGCGTTGAGAAAGTCGTTCATAGTGGCGACAATTTGGACAGAGTCGGGGTAAGGGTAAGTTCATTCGACGGTAGAAGGATAGTTCTTCGGGAATTATTTTGAAGGCTTCAGTGCATTGTTGATTACAGGTTCCCTTGTGGGCACATTCTATGACTTTATTGGTTATATCATCTGTTACATCATTTATGTTATCAGGAATATCATCAGTTTTGATATCTATAGTATAGTTTCTCTCTTCTTTGTCTTTCCATTTATATCCTTGTTTTAAGGCTTCTCCTTTTGTTAAAGGAAAATACTCTTGGGCTACGGTTTCATTGTAAGCAAATGGTGATAACTCGCTTGGAAAGAATTCCCCATATTTGTATATCCTACCCATACCATCTATATATGGCATATCGTTCATGTGTTTGATAATCTTGGGGACGAGTTCTTCGTATTGCTCCTTGGTGTATTGGCGGTTTAGGATGCAGTATTGTTTTGCTCGTAAAGCAATACAGCCAAATAAATTAGAAGAGGAAGAACAAAAATCTGAATATGTAATATTGTTCGATTCTCCAATTATATTTGAAAATTTTGTATGGTTGATTTTCCAATATCCAATATATTCGTAACATAATTCTGAAAACTCACAATAATTCATGTCATATACTTCTTTAGCATCAATAACTTGCTTGCAATATTTAATATCTTTACTTTTTTTAACATCAAAACAATTTAATGCATTTTTTGATTGAACGATATGGTCACCACTAACGTCTGTCGAATATAATATAGTACTAAATTTATGTGGAAATTGTAATTTTATTTCCTTAAATTTCTTTTTGATTTGTTCCAGTCCAATAAATCCGGTAGATAAAAGTAATTCTTTCTCTTTTAGATATTCTTCTTTTGAATATGACTTATTAAAAATATAATATTTTTGACCACGAAGTCCTACGCAACCGACACAATCTTGGCAATTTTTACAATCAAAACAATATATTAAATTTAAAGAATTAGAACAATCTTGAGAGTAAGAACAATGTGAGAGTTTTTCACTATCAATACATTCATAACAATATTCACTTTCTCTTAGCACATAATTATCAACACAGTATTTTGATTCATATGGCGAACCGTATAAACAATCTTCAATGTTGATTGAACCGAAACATAAATATGAATCTTTTCCTCCTGCAATATGATTACAATAATCACAATTCTTTACATCAGGTGTAATAAGATTAGGCCTTGCAATTTTTGTTAATAACGAATGAAATTGAAGAAAAAATGGTGTTGAAAAATCATAATCAACACTTTTTTCTATTGGATCCCATTTATCACTCCACCAACAAGTAGAACAATATACTGGAAAAGGTT
This sequence comes from uncultured Candidatus Saccharibacteria bacterium, assembly GCA_964595185.1. Taxonomy (GTDB): domain Bacteria; phylum Patescibacteriota; class Minisyncoccia; order Phycocordibacterales; family UBA9973; genus UBA8515. Next base: position 11,160 of record CAZQOL010000025.1, read on the forward strand.
TTTCTTTTGAATACATTGAAACGATCGATTTACTACAAAGATCACATTGTCGATGATATAAATTGCGCTCATTTCGAACAGTGAGTCTACGTTGGAGACGACACTCTGGGCAAAAAGTTGGTGGAGGAACTTTGATTTTTTCATAAAAAGAAAAATCATCTGATTCTATATTAAACTTA
>CAZQOL010000026.1:0-10838 GCA_964595185.1 uncultured Candidatus Saccharibacteria bacterium
TGAAAGCATCTAAGAACGAAGCCAGCTTCAAGATGAGGAATCGTTTGAGAAACCTAAGAGATGATTAGGTTGATAGGCACTAGGTGTACAGACAGTAATGTCTTTAGCCGAGGTGTACTAATCGTTCGATTCCTATTAGGAAATTTGGAAATCATATTATTGTCCGCCCAAGGCGGATCCGCCTTGGGCGGACGTTCTACAGCATTCAGTTTTCAGGTATCATATATCTGTCATTACCAAGAGGGTAATATAGTAAAATTTGAAAATAGAATAGGCCGCCTTTGCAATTTGCTACGGCGGACCGAAGTTGAATTTTTTGTGTTGGTGATTTGTCGCAAGTGTCACACCTGTTCTCATTCCGAACACAGAAGTTAAGCCTTGTTGAGCTGATGATACTCTATAAACGGGGAAAGTAAGCTATCGCCAGCACAAAGAATTTAACTCAAAAATCCGCTTCATATTGAAGCGGATTTTTGTTATACTATAAATATATGTCATGGGCATCAAAGAAGAAAATTAAATATGCTTCGGGGTTTATATTTTTTATTTTACTCATTGTTTTCGCTTTTACTTATCAAATCATTTTTAAAAATCCAACTTGTTCTGATGGAAAATTAAATGGAGCCGAGACCGGTATTGATTGTGGGGGATCATGTTCTTTAATGTGTAAAGAAGATGTCACCAGTCCTGTTGTCCTTTGGAGTCGAGCTTTTCCAGTTGTGGAGAACAATTATAATTTAGTTGCGATGATTGAAAATAGAAATAAAAATTCTGGAGTAGTATCGGCCTCATATGAATTTCGGGTCTATGATACGGATAATAAATTATTGGGACGAAAGGAAGGAAAAACTTTTATTCCACCTAATCAACAATTTGCTGTTTTTGAATCTCGTTTTAATGCAGGGGAAAATAGTATAAAGAGTGTGGCTTTTGAGTTTACTGATCCTCTTGTTTGGGTTAAAAAAGATCCCACTTTACAGAAATTACCAATTCGTATTAATAATATTGTTTTTAATGATGATAAAGACACACCCAATTTATCTGCGATTGTTGTAAATGATTCAATTTATGATATTCCCGAGTTTGATGTCATTGCAATTTTGTATGATGTTGATCGTAATGCGATTAATGCCTCAAAAACTCATAAAAGCGGACTTGCTAGTAATAATAATTCACCCGTTATATTCACTTGGCCAGAAGTACTTTCAGCTCTTCCCGCCACGAAAGATGTATTGATTTTGATTAATCCTTTTTCAGTTTCTTTTTAAGATAATAAAGATGATGATGCAATCCCAAATAGATGGCAACAAAAGAGGCAATAGCATAGATTGGCTATTAATTTTGTTTATGCTTCCAGTTTTAGGGGCAGGGTTAATAACCATGAAGTCTTTTACTTCGGAGACTTCTTTTTTTAATCATCAGTTAATTTGGATAGGAATTTCCTTTATTTTTTTATTTGCTCTTTCTTTCTTAAATTTAAGATTCTTAAAAAGGACGGATATTTTAGTCTCTCTCTTTTTATTTTTCTCGGTTTTGTTACTTTTTTTATTTTTCTTCGGACATACGGTTAAGGGTGCCCAAAGTTGGTTTTCTTTTGGAGGTTTTTCTTTTCAACCATCAGATATGATGAAATTGGTAGTTATTTTAATGTTGGCTAAATATTTTTCCAGACGACATATTGAAATAAGTAATTTTAAGCACATCTTTATTTCTGGTTTGTACGCCTTGATTCCTTTTATGCTAGTTTTTCTTCAGCCAGATTTTGGATCGGCAATTGTGATATTTTTTATCTGGTTTGGAATGACTCTTGTTTCAGGGATTTCAAAAAAGCACCTACTTGTCGTTGTTGGGGGTATGATTGTTATTTTTTTCTTACTCTGGAACTTTTCTTTTGAGCCATATCAAAAATCTCGTATTATAAATTTCGTCCAACCATTATCGAATATCCATGGTTCAGGTTATAATGTTTATCAATCAACAATAGCGATAGGGAGTGGTCAAATCCTAGGAAAAGGAGTTGGTTTTGGAACGCAATCAAGATTGAGCTTTCTTCCTGAATATGAGACCGATTTTATTTTCGCGGCATTTTCTGAAGAATGGGGTTTTGTCGGAGTGATTATTTTATTTATTTTACTCGGGTTAATTATTTGGAGAATATTGCACCTTGCCCTTCTAGGGGAAACTAATTTTGAAATACTTTTTGGACTTGGGTTGTCAATATATTTTATGATTCATTTTATTATTAACATTGGAATGAATCTGGGGATTATGCCAGTCACTGGTATTACTTTACCATTTATGAGTTATGGAGGATCACATTTATTGACGGAGTTTATTGGTTTAGGAATTTTGATGAGTATGAGTAGATATAGAAGGGTAGCGCACCGAGATGATATGCATAATGAGTTTCTTGGTATATAATTAATTAGTGATTAGGTTCTAGCGATTAGTGATAAGTAGAGAATGCGTCGGCGTAGCCGACGCATTCTCTACTAGAAACTAGAACCTAATCACTAGAACCTAATTTATGCAAATTATTGACGGACGAAAAATTAAAGATGATATTCTAGCTGAAATCAAAGAGGCAGTTTTGTCTTTGTCTTTTACGCCTATTTTTTGTGACATTTTAGTTGGTGAGGACATTTCATCAATTCAGTATGTAAAAATGAAAGCAAAAATTGCTGAATCAGTTGGGATTAAATTTAGAACGGCTAATTTCAAAGAATCAGTAACGACCGAAGATCTAGTTGAAGAAATAGAAAATTTAAATAGGGTTCCTCATATGTGCGGAATTATAATTCAGTTGCCGTTACCAAATCATATCGACAGAAGGATAGTTTTAGATGCTATTAAGCCAGAACTTGACGTTGATTGCTTGGGTCAAATTAATAGTGAAAATTTTTACAACAACGAAGGCGGGCTTAGTTATCCGACCGCTCTTGCTTGCATGAAAATTTTAGATTCTCTCAATCAAGATTTAAAAGATAAAAAGTTTATAATGCTCGGACAGGGGAGTTTAGTTGGTTTGCCTGTAACTCATTTACTTCGAAATAGGGGACTTGAGGTCTCGACTATAAATAGTAAAACTGAAAATAAAGAAGAATTAATTAAAAATGCCGATGTAATAATTTCGGCCATTGGATACGGTAAATTTATAAAGGGAGACATGATAAAAAATGGTGCTATTATAATTGATGCGGGAACTTCAGAAGATAATGGGGCCGTCGTTGGAGATGTTGACCTTGATTCTGTTTCAGGCATTGCTTCATACGTTTCTCCGACTCCAGGAGGAGTTGGACCTGTGACGGTCGCGATGTTACTTTCCAATGTCTTACAAGTGGCAAAGAAAAGATTAGGTTCTAGTGCCTAGGTTCTTGGTGTTAGAAAATACAAAAAATATGATGAATAATGAAATTTTTTATGTAATGTACAGTTTGTCGACAATTCCCTGGATAGTGGACTTAGCTATTTTTTTATCATATTTATTTACTTATTTGTTGCTACCCTTGTTAATTATTTGGGCTATATTTTTTAGCAAGAGGAAAATGTATAATTTTTCACTACTTTTTTTATCAGGCATATTTTCTTGGTTTGTGGCTAATATTTTAAAAAGTATATTGAGAATTAATCGTCCATTTGTTGATCTTGGGATAATCCCACTTCATTCCGAAATGGGTTTTTCATTTCCATCAGAACATATGGCTGTCTTTACGGCCATAGCTGTTGCGATGTTTTTAATAAATAAAAAAGCCGGTTTTATTTTTTTAATAATTGCTATCTTGATTGGATTGTCTCGAGTAGTTATTGGAGTTCATTATCCACTTGATATTTTGGGTGGTTTATTTGTTGGAATGTTGGTTGGACTTCTTTTTATAAAACTCTTTAAAAAGATATGAATATTTTTCAAACGATTATTTTAGGAATTGTTGAAGGTCTAACTGAGTTTTTGCCCATTTCTTCAACGGCCCATATTGATATTGTCCGCTCTTTTCTTTCTATCCCGCCATCTGATTTTATTAAAAGCTTTGAAATTATTATTCAACTTGGGGCGATTATGGCTGTCGTTGCCATTTACGCCCGCAAGGTTTTTTCATCTTGGATTTACATTCGGAATTTAATAATTGCTTTTATTCCTACGGGAATTATTGGTTTTATTTTATATAAACTTATAAAATCTTTTTTACTGGGCAATATTTTAATTATGGCGCTCGCACTACTATTGGGCGGAATTATTATTTTGATTTTTGAAAAGAAAATGGAGAAAAATAATATAGATGAAAATCTTTCGACTGGTGATATAAAAGATATGTCTATTAAACAATTAATAATTTTAGGGCTAGCTCAGGCTTTGGCTGTTATCCCTGGAGTTTCTCGTTCTGGGGCTGTGATTATTGCTGGGCGATCGATGAAAATTAATCGCACGCTCATCACTGAATTTTCTTTTCTACTTGCCGTTCCGACAATGCTTTCGGCTGTCATTTATGATATTTATAAATCAGGTTTTTCATTTTCAGAGTCACAGTGGGGGACTATAATCCTAGGTTTTATAGTCTCATTTGTTGTTGCCTTGATTGTCATAAAATGGTTCTTATTTTTCATCCGAAAACACGATTTTAAAATTTTTGGTTGGTATCGAATTATCTTAGGCCTACTCCTAATTTTGGCTTTATATTCTAATATTTTATAGTTTACATAGATCAGACCTATGCAGATTGTATGCTTGATTTTTGGGGTCAAAAGGGCTAGAATAAGCAGATTATGGCAAAAACAAGAATTACAGCATTGGTCATTTTATTATTAGGAATTGGTATTGGTTTTTTTGTTTATAAATCAGAAATTGCAAGTAGAGCAACACCAAAAGGTGAAGCTCCAAGTGGTTTTTTGGCAAAACATCCGTTCAAGCTGGGGTTGGATCTTTCTGGTGGAACTCACTTGGTTTACAAAGCCGATGTTAGTGAATTGGATGCAACTCAAGTGAAAGATTCTATGGATTCACTTCGAGATGTTATTGAAAGACGAGTCAATATGTTTGGCGTATCTGAGCCAAGTATTCAAATTCAAAATGGAGGTTTTTCAAATGCAGGGGAGGAACGCTTGATTGTTGATTTGCCAAATGTGACTGATGTTAAAGAAGCGATAAAGATGATTGGTCAGACTCCTATTCTTGAATTTAGAACCGAAAATCCTGTCAAAGATGCTCCTCAAGAAGCCAAGATTGATGAAAATGGAAATCTGACAGTTGATCCTTATGCATCTAAATTTATTAAGACTGAATTGACTGGTCGTTTTTTAGATAAAGCTATTCTTGATTTTGACCGAACAACCGGTGAAGCTATTGTTTCTTTGCAGTTTGATGCAGAAGGTTCACTTTTATTTGAAAAAATTACAAGTGAAAATATTGGGAAAACAGTGGCTATATTTTTGGACGGGCAACCAATTTCAGTTCCAACCGTTAATGAAAAAATAACTGGAGGCAAGGCGGTCATTTCTGGTAATTTTACTCCAACTGAAGCAAAATTACTTGTTGGACGTTTAAATTCAGGGGCCCTTCCCGTACCAATTAGTCTAATCTCAACTGAGACAATTGGTCCAATCTTGGGGGTTCAAGCTACGAAGGCTGGAGTCATGGCTGGGATCATTGGATTTTTAGCTATTATGGTTTTCCTTATTTTATGGTACAGATTGCCAGGGTTAATTGCTTCCATTGCTTTATCAATGTATGCAGTTATCATGCTTGCTATATTTAAACTTTTACCTGTCACATTAACTGCCGCAGGTATTGCTGGATTTATCATTTCAATTGGAATTGCGGTTGATGCCAATGTTTTGATTTTTGAACGAATGAAAGAAGAATTACGAGGAGGGGATAATGTTTCGGACTCAATTCATCATGGTTTTAAAAGAGCTTGGCTTTCTGTTCGTGACTCTAACATTTCAAGTATTATCACCGCAATTATCTTATTCTGGTTTGGAACGCCGTTGATTCAAGGATTTGCTCTCGTCTTCTTAATTGGAGTTATTATCTCGATGATTTCAGCAATTTCTATAACTCGATTATTCTTATATACTCTTAATTTCAAGAAGACAACAAAGTTTACTCATTTCTTTTTTGGGTCAGGATTAAGTAGCGCTAAGGCTGTAACCAAGTTATAAAGTAATAAAGTCGAAAGTTATAAAGAAGAATGCTTTAAAAACTTTATAACTTTAGAAACTTTCCACATAATATATGTTTATAATCAAATACAAAAAAATATTCGTTTTAATTTCAGCCGTTTTAGTTTCTTTGGCAATTTTTTCAATGATTTTTTTCGGGTTGAAATTCGGAATAGATTTTAAGGGTGGTTCTTTACTTGAAATAAAATATACAGAATTAAGACCAACTCAAAGTGAAATAGAAGAGGCCATTAAACCCCTCAATTTCGGTTCGATTGTTGTTCAACCAATGGGGCAAGATGGTTATAGTATTAAGACTCGGGATATAACACTTGAAGAAAAGGATACTATTATGTTAGCTCTTGGTGAGAAGGCGGAAGAATTGAGTTTTGATTCAATTGGACCTTCAGTTGGAGCTGAGCTTGTGCGTAAATCAATAATTTCCTTTATTCTTGTTGTCTTGGGTATAATTTTTTGGATTGCTTTTTCTTTCCGAAAAGTCTCAAAACCAGTTTCTTCTTGGAAGTATGGGTTAATCGCCATTATTGCTCTCATCCATGATGTCATTATCCCCTCAGGGATTCTAGCACTACTTGGATATATTTATGGAGTTGAAGTTGATACTCTTTTTGTAGTAGCCATTCTTACTATTTTAGGACTTTCAGTTTCAGATACTATTGTTGTTTTTGATCGAATTCGAGAAAATATTCGAATTGGACATTTCAAAACTTTTGAAGAAACTGTTGGCCGTAGTTTAGACCAAGTTTATACTCGTTCACTAGCTACGTCATTTACTGTTATTGTTGTTCTACTTTCACTTGTTTTCTTTGGCCCGGCAAGTACAAAGTTTTTTGCCATAATTCTTACTATTGGAATGTTTTTTGGAACATATTCATCTATCTTTTTGGCAAGCCCACTGCTTGTTTTAGTTAATAATATGAAAAAGAAGAATTAGGTTCTAGGGGTTAGATTCTAGTTTCTAGGTTCTAGTGATTAGTAAAAACCCCGCTCTGACATATGTCAGAGCGGGGTTTTTATGATATACTAGAGTAGTCTTAAATTATAAAAAGTCGTTTTATTAGTGTTAATAATTACAACCGCCTTTGTTAAAACTTCGGCGAGTCAAAGAAATATGTCTATATTATATATTGTTATAGCAATCGTTGTCGCATTTATTTTGTTTTTAGTTTTTAAGTATAATGGTTTTGTGACCTTACGAGTCAGAACTCAAGAAGCTTGGGCTGATATTGACGTTCAGCTTAAGCGTCGTTATGACCTTATTCCAAATTTAGTCAGTACTGTTAAAGGTTATGCTACTCACGAGTCGACTGCTTTTGAGAAAGTGTCGGAAGCACGTTCACGGGCAATGCAAGCAGGGACTCCGGCCGAAAAAGGGGAAGCTGAAAATATGCTCACAGGAACTCTTAAATCTCTTTTTGCGATTTCAGAAGCTTATCCAGAATTGAAAGCCAACACGAACTTTCTCCAACTTCAAAGTGAATTGTCTGATACGGAAAATAAAATCCAAGCGGCTCGAAGATTCTACAATGGAAATGTTCGCGATCTAAACACAGCGATTGATATGTTTCCAGGTAACATAATTGCTTCGATGTTTAAATTTGTCAAAATGGAATTTTTTGAACTTGAACAAGATAGTGAAGAAAAGGAGCCAGTTAAGGTTAGTTTCTAGAAGTTGATTAAAATTAATAATTAAAAATATAAATTTTATGGGACCAGAAAATTTTAAAAAACCAACTTCCTTAGAAAAAGCAGAATCGCTTAGTAATGAAGTTAAGGAAACCCAAGCTAACTTGAAGCCTCTAAGTGAAGATCAGGAATATGTTGATGAAAAAGCAAAAAAATGGATTTTGGCCAAAAGACTAGAGGATGTAACTCAAAAGATGGATTATTTAAAAGCACAGATTGATAATTTAGAAATAAAATTAGAAGCAGTTAAAACTGAAAGAAAAGATACTATCGGAAATATCAAAGGAGCTGTTAGAGAAGTTATTTCAGACCCCTTAGTAACGGATTTGTTAAAAAACCCCACAATTAAAAATGAAATTTACCAGGATGATGAAAACTTACTAAAAGATAAGAGGAGTGAGCAAAAAGAGATAGAAATGGAAATAGAGAATATAAGAAATGAATTAGATATTTTGGAAGAAGAAAAGGGCGATTTGTATGACGCAGTTCATAAGTAATGTGATATAAAAATGCAAAATAAATTTTTTGGTTCAAAATTAAATACTGTATTACTTTTTATCTTGATTATCTTGATGGTAATTGCGCTTATTGTAATGAGTAAAAATAAGGAAATGTATCTAGGTGGATTTAAACAGCTAGATCAGAATGCTGAAATAGAAAAAGATCAAGATTCAAATCAAAGTAATAATGAAATTCTTGGAAATAAAGAAAATTTAATTTCCTTTTCAGTAAAACCAGGACAAGTTGTTTCGGGGAAGATGGAAGTCACTGGCTCAATTTCTGGAGGGTATTTTTTTGAAGCGAATGTTTTAATTAATATTTTGGATGCCAATAAAAATATTTTAAGAAAAGGTTATGGTACGGCGACAACAGATTGGATGACATCAGACCCTGTTTCATTTACTGCCTCAATTGATTTCACTGGATTAAATAAAGGTAATGCTTATATTGAAATTCAAAATGATGATCCATCTGATGGCGAAGGTGGCCCCGCAAAGAAAATTTTAATTCCGGTCATTATAAACTAGAAAATAACTCATGTTAAATTTTTCAAACACAAAAATAATAAAGATAATCTTTGTTATTGTTGTGTTATTGTCTTTCGGAAAAATATATGCATTAAATGCCGAGGTTAATTCAATTGAAAGATCCTATACATATCCTTCAATAGAGTTTAATTTTAAAATAAATAAAGATTCTACTGTTGATGTGATTGAAAATCAGACTTTTAATTTTGTTGGTGAATATCACCTCGGTTGGCGCTCACTTAGTTTAAAAAAATTAGATGACATAAGTGATATCAATATTATTGATGGCGAGACAGGAATCCCTTTAAAATATACTTCAAAAAGACAAGATAAATTGGATCCAAATAGTTGGGGTTTATACACAGTATTTAGAGAGAATAATTCAAAAAATATTGAATGGTATTACAATCAAAAAGATACAACTCATAATTGGATTTTAATTTACAAGTTGCATGGAGCTATTGGCTTTTATAAAGATTATGATGAATTTTATTATAATTTATTGACCGATTTTACTGTTCCAGTTAGCCATATTTCTGCCATTGTTTCTTTGCCCTCGGATACTCCCTTAGGTAGTTCTTTTTCTGCTTATAGGACAAATTCTTCTTTACTAGTAGTAAAAGAACAAATAGACCAGAAAACATTTTTATTTAATATTTATGATATCTCGTCTGGTGAAGATATAACAATTGCTCCGAGCTGGCGAAAGGGAATTGTAGAATACCGCGCTTACTGGATCGATTTTATTTATTCTTTTTGGGGGATTATTGCCTCAATTTTAATTTTAATTATTGCGGGGATTGGAAGTTTTATTTTTTGGTATATCAAAGAAAAAAAGCCAATGGATAAAATAACAATTGTTGCTCAATATGAACCACCCGAGAATCTCTCGCCAGCTATGGCAGAAATTATTGTAAAAGAAAAAATTACAGAAAAAGCTTGGCCTGCGACAATTATTGATCTAGCTTGTAAGGGTTATTTAACTATTACAGAAACTAAATTAACGAATCGGCAGAGAATTACAAATGGTCAAAATCCTGGATTGATTTTTTTTACCGTAGCCCTATCATCAATAGTCTTTCTTTTTTTACTTTTAGATGGTTTCATTTTTCCAATCCTTTTTTGCTTTTTATTTATTGGATTTTTAATTTTTAAAATAAATGCGACTCCTAAAAGTGAATATATTCTAAAAAAAATAAACAAAGATCAATCTACTTTAAGTAGATATGAAATCGAATACTTAAGCTTCCTTTTTAGACGTTCGGATATTTTTTCTACTTTTGAGGAAAAGAATATAAAAGATCTACCTTATATAAAAGAAAGATATGCTCGAATGGAAACAGTTAAAAAAGAATTATATGATGAGATGAAGATAAAAACGAAGGCTTATACTGTTGCTCCACAATGGAAGAGAATTTCAATTGTTACTTTGTTGTTTACTATTATATTTATTGTAATGAAATTATGGGAATTTTTTCCAGAAGATGATTCTCAGGTTATTATTTTGGGAGTTGGTGTTTTTTTTGCAATCTTAATATTTATTTTTAGAAAAATAAATCCAAGACTCAACAAAGAGGGAAGAGAGTTAAAAGCAAAATGGCTTGGATTTAAGTTGTATCTTGAAAAAGCTGAGCGGTATCGATTGCAGAATCTTACTCCCGACATGTTTGAAAAATATTTACCTTACGCAATGATTTTTGGTGTTGAGAAAAAATGGGCAAAAGCTTTTGATAGTATGAATGTAGCGCCACCTGTTTGGTACAGCGGTAGTGCGCATGGAGCATTTTTAGCTACACATTCTGGATTTTCCTCAGGATTCTCGGCCTCGGCCTTTTCGTCGTCTTTTAGTTCAAGTTTTTCTTCATCGTTTTCAAGTGGGGCAAGTGGTGCCGGTGGAGGTGGAGGCGGAGGTGGGGGTGGAGGCGGAGGTGGTGCAAGTTAGTTAATATG
>CAZQOL010000027.1:0-10693 GCA_964595185.1 uncultured Candidatus Saccharibacteria bacterium
CTAACCCTCTTAATGTCTGAAAAACTTGAATAGCTTGAATAGTTTTTCTACCTATTTTACCGTCAGCAACTAGTAAAGGAGATGGGGTTAGAACTTGATTAAGGACTGTCTGAAGATTCATCCTCTCTTGTATGGTATCGATGTTATTGGGGAATGAGTAGAAAGCTGAAGATGTTAGAGGCGAAAACACTGTTAATAATATTAATAATGAAAATAAAAACAAACCATTTTTTATACTTTTCATTTTGATATTATATCAATAATAGTAATGATAGCACAATATAAAATCCCCTACTGTTGTAGGGGATTTTAGGAATTTCTATTTATTTAACACTTCTCTTGTTTTTGCACCAACTAGACCATCAGCTTCTAAGTTATTTGCTTTTTGATATTCCTTAAGAGCTTCAAACGTCTTTGAACCAAAGTAACCAGTTACACTTGTATTTAAGTAACCTTTATTAATTAAATAATTCTGTAATTCTTTAACCTCATTCCCGATTGAACCTAATTCAAGCTTTTCTGTAAAGTAGTAAGTTGAAACACCTAGCACACCGGATGAAAGAGTAACATTCTGTTCCGTACTATGTGTTTGAGTTAAATTAAGAACGGTTGAATTTGAATTATAGTCTGATTTAGAAACTGTAATAGTGTGAGGGGTTTTCGTTGTTTTTGTTGCCCCGTTTCTAATATATTCTGTAAGTTCTAGTCTTGCATTACCTGATGCATCTGTGACAGAAGTCGCCTCCAAAGCTCCAGTTGAATCATAAGAATTGACTGTGGCACCAGAAATTTTGGCACCAGATGAATTTGAGACGGTAACATCTACGTACCATTTTCGGATGAGTTGATCGACCGATTGATCTAGAAGTTCTACGTCATATATACAACTTAAGAAAATATTATTAAGAGCACTGCTATAAGAATGAATGTAAACATCTCGAGTGGTACCTGAAATATTCGTGCAATTTTTAATTAAATTATTATTTGAAGTGACAATTTCAAATCCATTTGTTCCACCTATTGCCGTCTGATTTGTAAAACTATTATTATTTGCATTATCATAAAGTCTAATTCCAGTACTACTTACAGAACTAAAACTATTATCTGAAAAAATATTATCTGACGATTGATATAACCAAAAACCAAGACTTGAGGCACTTGAAACATTGTTATTTGTCAAAGTATTATTATCGCTCTGTAAAAATTCAATTCCATAACCTGAAACACTTGAAATAGTATTATTACTCAAGATATTATCCGTCGCACTATAAAGATAAAGCCCTGTGTTTGAATTACCTGATATTTGATTATTTATAATATTGCCATTAGAAGAACCATAAAACTGAACTCCGGTTGCAGGGCTAGTAATTATATTATTTTCTAAATCAACATTTTTAGAGCCCATAATATAAATTGCAAATGTATTTGAGGAAATATTTATATTATTGTCTTTAATAAGTCCTCCCGTCTCTGAATTATTTACACGAATGCCATATCCGGATGAAGAATTCCCATTTTGGATAACACAATTTTTGAGATTAAATAAACCCTGTGTATCAATATTTATTCCATGATTATTTACTCCACCGGTTGTTCCGTAAGTTATAGTATGACCTTGACAATCAAGTGTAATATCATCATCAGTGATGTTAAAACAAGTACCAGAGGATGAAACATCAGTATTTAATTTATATGTTGTTGTAGGAGAATTTAATGTCTGACAAGAGTTGACTATCACATCACTACCTTCGTATCTTGAATTAATCAAGCCTAAAACTAAATCAACTCTTTGCCCGTAAATAGTATTCCCAGCAATAGCCTTAGCTTCTGTCGCTAACTGTCTGAGATGAACCAGTATTGTTGGATCTTCAGGTGCATTAATATAATTAGCTTCAGAATACTCAACTAAAGTCTTCATCTTTGAACTGGCTGGTCCATAGTATAAAGTGTAATATTCATTTAATAGTGAATCAATATTTTGATCAGCATCCCAATAAAGTTGGGCAGTCACATAAACATTTAGTGCTTGGGCTGCAAAAGTATCCCAACCTAAATTAGCACTTAATAAATTTGTTGAAACTTCTATAAACTCACCACTTGATTTACCTTTCAAAAACTTTAAATCATCAGATATGATGTGAGGAAAATAATATGGGACTGAAGAATTTTGTCTCTCGGGCATATTATGTAAATAATAATCATATGTATATATTCTTCCAGAAGGAAGTTTTGCTAACCAATCATTTGCCAAATCTCTATAAAATTCTTTTTGTTCTGGATCAGCAAGATGGCTTCTCCATTTAGACAATGTAACAGAAACATTTGGAGAAAATTGATTTATATATAGTGGTGGAAGAAGATATGCTGTATAAGCAGAAGTTGCAATATTTTTATTTGGATATGTTTTATAAACTTCTTTGGCCACATTATTTACATATTCAAAAACATAATCTGATATTTGACCCTCATACCCCCTGCTAGCAGTTTCTTTATTAATACACTCCTGACTCGACTCTGAAGCATGAATAAATCCATCAGCCGGCATAACATTTTCCGAAGGACTATTATAATGAGCAAACATAGTTTTAACAAAATCAATATTTTCAGCAAGTAGCCCAGAAGAGCACAAGTCTTGTTTTTGATCTGCCCCGTTTTGTCTTATTCCTCCCCAAATAGCATAATATTCTGGATGAGCAATTTTTGTCTCAGAACGAGAAGTAATATTATTTATACCATGCCCCCTACTTATTCCAAGAGAATCTTCTCCAGAATTTAAACCGAGGCGAAGTTGCCATTTTATATAATAGGCTGAAGCTACAGTAGTTTCATCTATAAATTCTTTATTATACATAAACATATGTCTCATATTAAAATCAGGTCTGATGTGAGTATTAACAGTCGGCAAAAGAATATCATTTTTTGTTGGAACAACTTCTCCAATATCTCCGGGATAATACCATCTGACGCCTTGATTATATAAAAATTTATAGACGGCATTTATAGAACCCCTTCCATCTCCTTCCCAAATATCAAATGCGGGATTATAGTTTTTTAAATATAATATGTATGGTGTCTCCCATGTATGACCAGTAATAACATCCCAGGCAGCCCGAACAGTAGCACCTTCACTACTCCACCTTTTTGTATAAGGTTGAGGAGTATTTATAATATCATCATTTCCAAGCAAAACTAAATAATTATCGCCCGATATCATTTTGAAACTATCAAACTCACAATCATCATCATTTATCCCAAGAGCATCTGTATAAACACTTTGACCAACATAAATATGATATGTCACAGCTTCATTAATAGTGGTAGCAATAGGTAAAGTTACTCCGGTCATTTTCTGTATATATAATTGTAAATCATTTGCAGCGATTTCTACCATATTTGGAGCAGTTGGAGAGATTATAATTTCGGCATATCCAATATTATCCTCAACAAGATATTTTGGAATAATTACGTTATTTCCTCCTCCGTTATGTGAACCACCTCCTCCCCCTCCTCCACTGCCACCTGTATAAATTGGAGTATTTACTCCACAAGAAAGTCCAGTAATAGTGCTATAGCCTGAAGATGACAAGCAACCAACTGGCAGGTTAGTATCTGGAACACCTCCGCAAGGTAGTCCAGTTATTGTACTGAAGCCTGAAGATGATAGACAACCGGCAGGAAGATTTCCTCCTGAGCAAGGTTGCCCGTTCAAAGTGCTAAAGAGAGCTCCCGGTGCACAGCCGGGAATTGATGAAATATTTTGAGCATTTTCAAGAGCAAGTCTTGTCATTGGTCCAACCTTACCATCAGGAACTAAACCTTTTAATTCTTGAAAAACTTGAATAGCTCTTATTGTTCCCCGTCCAATTACACCATCAACCACTAAATTTAAAGATGGGACAATAACTCGGTTAAGAACTATTTGAATATTCTTTCTCTCTTGTAGCGTGTCTATCTTATCAGGGAAAGTAATGAGGCTAGAAACTGAAAAAGATTTAATGGGAAATACAAAAACTAATACAAGGAGTAATAAAAAAATTCTTTCTTTAGTCAAAATCTTGCGGTTAATAAATTTTTTCATACTATTATAGTATATCAATAATAATTAGTTTTTGGCAATAAAAAAATCCCCCAAAAGGGATTTCTCTATTACCAGGCAAAGTGAGCAAAAGCTTTATTACTCTCTGCCATCTTATGAGTATCTTCTCTCTTTTTAACAGCTATTCCTTCGTTTTTTGAGGCAAGTATTAATTCTTCAGCTAATTTCTCATGAATCGGTGCTCCTTTTTTACCTCGAGCTGCACCAATTATCCATCTCATAGCTAAGGCTGTACGTCTTTCAGGGCGAACTTCACGGGGAACCTGGTAATTCGCTCCTCCAATACGGCGGGATCTGACTTCAACTAGAGGTCCAGCATTTTTAATGGCTGTATCGAATATTTCAAGTGGATTTGGATTGCCGGTTTTTTCTTTAATTATTTCAAAAGCTTTGTAAACTGACTTTCGAGCAGTTTCTTTTTTGCCATGAAGCATAATATTATTAATAAACTTTGCAAGTTTTACAGAGTTATATATTATATCTGGATCAACCGTATTTTTATTTTTTATTTTTCTTCTCATTTTTTAATTCTTATTTCTTAATTATTTTTTTACTGCTGCTTTAGGAGTTTTTGTTCCATATAGACTTCTTGATTGACGACGTTTTTCAACTCCAGTTGTATCTAACCTTCCTCGAACGATATGATAACGAACTCCAATCAAGTCTTTCACACGCCCTCCTCGAATCATGACTACAGAGTGCTCTTGTAAGTTGTGACCTTCTCCTGGAATATAAGCTGTAACTTCCATGCCGTTTGTAAGTCGAACACGGGCAATCTTTCGTAGGGCTGAGTTTGGTTTTTTAGGAGTTGTCGTAGATACTTTCGTACAAACACCACGTTTAAATGGCGCAGGATAAAAAACTGGCTTATTTTTAATTGAATTAAAACCACGAGCAAGGGCTACGGCTTTTGATTTTCTTTTTATTGTTTTTCGGCTCTTGCGAACCAATTGATTTATTGTGGGCATATTTTAGTGTGTTACAAACAAAAATAGTCTTAAACGACTAGTTAGAATACTCTACTATAATAACTATAAAAATGCAATAGCTAATGCTTATTTTTATAAAATGGCCTATACTTCAAACTTTTTATTTAGATAACCATTCTTAATTTCTATTGGCTCTGAAGTATGAACCAAACTATAACTCTCGTCAACATTTTTGTTTTCAATTTTCACGTAATACTTACCATTAGGGATTAGACAATAATACTTTCCAGTTTTATCTGTAATTTTATGGATTACTTCATTCTCACCTCCGGCAAAAAATATTCTCACAACTGCAAATGATAGTGGATTTTTCGTTAGTAATTGTTTTACATATCCAAAAGCTCGAGGTTTTAATATTGTTCTCTTTAAAATAAATAAAACTAAATAAACTACAAGAATTGCGATGTTGTACGATACAGGTGAGACAGCAACAGCAATCACCGTCACAGCAAATCCTATATAGAATAATAAATTAGTTATTCTTGTAATCCAAATATCTCTTCGACTGAAAAATTTCATTAACTTTCTATCTTTCTTTGCAAATTCATTCCAGTCAAATTTAATTGGATCAAGAGGAATATTTTTTGAGATCACTCCCCCTTCAGGAACATCAATTATTTCATTAAAATATAGTTCTTGATATAACTCATCATTTAATTTTCCTGAAAGTTTTTTCGAAGGAAATTCATAGTTTGTTTTATTAGCAATCATTCTATATTGCCCAGGTGGAACAAGAAAACCATAACGTCCATCTAGGTCTGTAATTGAGGTGGCAACTTCATTTCCATTTAAATCTTGAAGTACAACATAAGCCGGATCAAGTGGTTGTTTAGTTACACTATCATAAACAGTACCCCACGGGACATTACGTTTTTTAATTCCAAAAGCAAGTAAGATTAAACCCCAAAGTCTAAGTGGAATCAAAAATAACTCTGAAAATGAAAGCGGATTTGCAAATAAAGCTGTGGCCAAACTAATTGAGGCGCCAGAGATGACTCCTGTAGTTGATACAGCTTTCGAAACAACT
Organism: uncultured Candidatus Saccharibacteria bacterium; assembly: GCA_964595185.1. GTDB lineage: Bacteria > Patescibacteriota > Minisyncoccia > Phycocordibacterales > UBA9973 > UBA8515. Next base: position 6,113 of record CAZQOL010000027.1, read on the forward strand.
TTCCCTTCTTTTGTTGTTAAATTTGAAACAATCTCTCTCTGAACTTTCTTAGTCAAATCTTTTACTTTTTCAAAAGTTTCCGTAATAACAGTATTTATTTCTTCAACAATTTGTTCTACCTGTGTATTTTCATTATCTTGACCATCTCCAACTCCACCACCTCCGGTACCGTCCTCAGTATCATCAGAACCTGAATTATTATCCCCACCACCTACATCACCACCTCCTTGGTCATCTCCCCCGTCATCATTCTGGTTACCATCTCCTTGACCATCATCTCCATTACCAAGATCATCCCCTTGCTCTCCATCTACTGGAGGGGGTTCTATTGTGTCATCGTCGGGGGGAGGAGTAATATCTCCACCGCCTCCACTACTACCACCTCCATTATTACCGCCATCATTAGCTCTCCAGTCTGTCGTTACGCAAGCATTTACAACGTTACAATCAAATTTTATCCACCCATAATTTTGAGCCCAAGCAAAACCCGTAAACTGTCCATTGTCATTTATAGTCACACCACCCTGCGTTGGTGAGAAATTAATCCAACCAGCATTTTCTCCCCAAGCGTACCCACCAAGTACACCGTCTTCGGTATTGCTGACTCCTGCTAAACTCGGATCTAAATTTATCCAGCCAAAAGTTTCAGACCAAACATCCCCTGTCAATTCAGTATTTGTAACATGCACAGCCCTTCCATTTGTAGTTAAAAAATTTATTTGCGTTGTATTAGTACAATCATCGTTTAGACATAAAAGAGCGCTATGATTAGCGGCATCTATTGTGCCATCTGTCGTGGAAGCCAGCACAGAAAAATATCCACAAAATAATGTTAGGACTAAAAAATATTTAATTATTCTTTTTTTATTTAGATTTGTGTTCATAAATATACCAAGTGATATATTAGATTATTATATCAGAAGAACCTTCCTCCTCAATATGATTCTTATCCGCTTCTACAACTTCATCCTCCTTTTGGTTTTGCTTTTCAGATAATTCATCTTCTATCTTTTCCTGCTCTTCTGTAGAAAAATCTGTCTTCTCTTCTTCTTTTTTTTCTTCAACATTTTTTTCAACTTCACCAGGATCTACTGAAATAATTGGATCCGGTAAAACAACTTCGTCTACCTCTTCAATTTTTGAATTCATTTTTATTTGCAATAATTCTTCTTTGGTTATACAAACCTCATCCTCCCCTTCTCCAATACAAAGTTTATCTTTAGCCCTGACAATTCCTGCCACAAATTCTGTAATTCCATTTGCAGTATTTCCAAACCAATTGACAATATTTTCACGCCAATCATTTTCAATATCAAAATCATTTATATTATTCACCTTCAAATCCATCTCCCTTATAGCCTCAACAATGATTGGAGTCATGTTAGCGTAATTCACTCCTTTGTAACCATCGGTGCCAGTATAGACTAATTCAGGGAAATAGTTCTCTAGGTCTTGAGCCAAGAATCCAATGTTTGTTTTGTCGGAATTACCATTAATCCAGTTGTATTTAACTGTTCTAACGTTTATTAATTTATCTAGAGTAGTATCTTCAAGATCAGTGATATTCTTCTTTAATCTTTCATCTGAGGTTGTGATTAAGCCTGTTGCTGTATCTAAGGTGGCAGTGCCACTTGCTCCTGTCCAGATGGTTGTATTGATGGGCCTGGTGACTGAGCCGATCATGAATTCATTACTGGCTGTGTTGGTAGCACTGCCACCAATGGCGATAGAGTTTGAAAAACCGCCGGTACTTGTTGATTTACCGATGAGGATGGAGAAGTCGTCGGCATTACCTGTGTTGTTGACGGTGTCTCCACCTCCAGCAGATTGACCTATAAAGATCGAGTTGGAAGCATTTAACGTATTTTGACCAGCCCCATTACCTAAAAAATTTGAAAAAGAAGAATTAGCAGATTGATACCCAGCCCCATTACCTAAAAAATTTGAAAAAGAAGAATTAGCAGATTGATACCCAGCAACTCTACCTATAAAGTTTGAACCGTATGCATTCGTGGCAACATAGCCAGCCCATCGCCCTAAAAAATTAGAATTTTCCGCACCTGATGCATGAAAACCTGCTTGATCTCCTATAAAATTTGATTGAATTGCACCGACAGCAGTATTTCCAGCATTTGCTCCTAAAAAATTTGACTGCCAGGCACCAGAAGAAGCTCCGGCTCCAGCTCCTATAAAATTTGAATTATTAGCTCCAGTTGCCTTAAAACCAGCGTTTGATCCTAAAAAATTAGAACCATAAGCATACTCAGCCTGATAACCCGCGTTTGCTCCTAAAAAATTAGAATTACTAGATTCTTCAATTGCCTGATAACCAGCGTTTGATCCTAAAAAAATTGAGTTTGTAGCAGCTGTCACATCAGTTCCAGTTCCTATTAATCCTGTTGAAAAAAGACTAGACGTATTCACAATTGTAATTGGTGAATTTACAATATCAGTCGTATACGCTAATGTTTTTCGAGTTGGACCTGTAGTTTGAGTGACAAATAAATTTGTCCCATCCCATTCCATCGCTCCAGCTTCGGCTACGGTTAGGTTTGTTCCTGAAGTAAATTTAAGTGGAGCAGTTCCGGCAGTGGAAGTTCCTGCTTTTAAATGAAGCACGGAAGTAGGAGTGATAGTTCCAATCCCAACATTCCCAGTATTATAATAAATATCATTCCCTGTTGTCGTCCATTGCGAAGAACCCCCGCTTGTAATTAAAACGGTACAATTTATTTCTCCAGGTGGACATTCTGGATCTAAAGTTTCGCCTGGGTCATAAGGCTCTCCAATAGCAAAGATATTAGAATATAAGCCAATCAATAAAACAAAAAGAAAGATTGAAAGTATTTTAGGCCAGTGAGATTTTACAAAGTTTAATTTAGTCATTTTATATTTATATTATACACTTAATTTACAAAATATTTAAGGATTTAAATCTGTAATCCTGTGAGAAAAGAAAAGGTTATATAAACAATTGGTGAAATCTGACCCCAAATAAATACAATAAATAAAATTAAAAATATTATTCCGTATCTCTCTAAAAAATTTTCCACATAACGGAGTCTTACTGGTAGAAGAGAAAATAAAATTTTTGAGCCATCAAGAGGCGGAATAGGAATGAGGTTAAATAAAGCTAAAACTAAATTCAACAATACAATAATTGTTGATATTTTATAAAAAGGATGAATAGAAAGTGGATCATATAATGGTAGTCCCAAGGCTGGAGCAAATCTGATAAGCAGGCCAAATATTATCGCCAACAACAAGTTCATCGCAATCCCTGAAAAAGCTACAATCATATTCCCCCTCCTACCATTTCTTAAATTCATTGGATTGTATGGAACTGGACGAGCCCAACCTATCAAAAATGAGCCGCTGGTTGAGATAAATAACAAAAGCGGTAAAATAACTGAGCCAAATGGATCAAGATGTTTAATCGGATTTAAAGTAAGACGTCCTGATAAACGAGCAGTATCATCTCCCAATAAATAAGCCGAATACCCATGAGCCACCTCATGAATTACTATCGACATAATCAAAACAAAAATATAAAATATGGCATCAATAAATTGGGCTTGCTCAAACATACTTTATATGATAGCATACAACCACATATGGCAAAAGTTTGCGACATTACAAAAAAGGGTTCAAAAATGGCAGGAGGCTACTCCAACGTTGTTCGTGCTACCAAATTTAATCCAACCGGCATGGTTCGCAAATATCCTAATCTTCAAAAGAAAAGAATATATGTCCCTGAACTTAAAAAATATTTTCCTTTAACTCTTTCAACCAAAGCCATCAAAACAATCAATAAAAACGGCGCTTATAAGGTCTTAAAAAAAGCTGGAATCATAAAATAAAGATCCTCACTATAGTGAGGATTTTATTTTATGATTAGGTTCTATTTTCTAGTGATTAGTTTCTAGTAAAGTGCTTTGGCGTTGCCAAGGCATTTTACTAATCACTATAATCTAGTCACTAGCAACTAATGTTTCCCCATCAGTTTTAAAAATTATATTACCCTCCTTGTATGTCATTAAATATGGAATGGCTAGTGATTTTAAATTTTCGAGGATATCATGATGTGGATGACCGTAACGATTATTTTCTCCTGCTGAAATAATCGCGATTTTCGGCTTAACTTTCTCAAGCCACAATATACTCGAAGAAGTATGCGAACCATGATGCCCTAATTTTAAAACATCAGCCTCTAAAGCTTCTGCGTTTTCGTTCCACATTATCAGATTCTCGGTATATTTAGTGGCATCCCCCATCAGCATAAAAGATGCATCTTTATAAATTAATTTCCCAACAATTGACCCATCATTACTTTCCCATGTACTCACATCTCGATCTGGAAATAAAATATCAAGATAAATATTTTCTTTCTCGTCTAAAATAATACGATCCCCTCTTTTTACAATTTTTTTATTTAAATTATTATCAATAATTTCTTTTTCTAAATTCTCATATATTATCGTCTTAGGACTTGTCCCCGGCTCTACAACAAGACCAATATCATAATCATTCAGAATCTTCACTACTCCTCCAATATGCTCGAGATCTGGATTTGTTCCAACG
>CAZQOL010000028.1:0-10280 GCA_964595185.1 uncultured Candidatus Saccharibacteria bacterium
ACGTTCGGCGGGTGCTCGAGAAGTTTATATCGTTGAAGAACCAATGGCTTCTGCTATCGGGATTAGACTACCAGTTAAAGATGCTGTCGGTTCGGTGATAGTTGATATTGGTGGAGGAACAACAGACATTGCCGTCATCTCACTCTCAGGAGTTGTTCGTTCAAAAAATTTAAAAATTGCTGGAGATCTATTAAATACAAATATTGTAAATTATATTAAAGACGAATTTAAATTATTAATTGGAGAAAGAACAGCAGAGAATATAAAAATTGCTATTGGTGGAGTACTTGAAGGAACACCGATGGAAGCAGAAGTCAGAGGAAGAGACCTAGTAACTGGTTTACCAAGACAAGTCATTGTGACAGACTCTGACATTAGAGAAGCAATAATGCCGTCAATCTTAAGTCTCGTTGATGGGATTAAGGAAGTTTTGGAAACCACTCCACCAGAACTTTTGTCGGATATTATTAATCGTGGACTAGTTATTTCAGGCGGGGGAGCATTATTACGTGGTCTTGATACTATGATTCAAAATTCAATTAAGATACCAAAATATATAGCCGAAGATCCTCTTACCGCGGTAGCCCGTGGTGCAGGAGTAATTCTTGATGAGTTTGAATCTTTTAAAGAGGTTTTATTAAATACAGATGATACATCAGTTCCGAGATAAAAAACAAATAAAAAGGAAAAAAATAATTATTAAAAATGTAATTGTTTTTGGAGTATTTATTATTTTAGTAGCAATAGGTATTTTAACTTGGACTGGTAAAATATTCAATTATATCGGTAGGCCAATTTGGAAAACAGAAAAAATAATAAATGACAAGTTTTATGATTATAATTATCTCTTAAGAAAAAAATCTACCGTTTCGCAAGAGAATCATAATTTAATTGAAGAGAACTTAAATCTGAAATTAAGTATGATTGATTATCAAATTTTAAAAAAAGAAGTAAATGATCTGAAAGAAATTTTGGGGCGTTTGCCTGATAGCGATGATTTTGTTCTTGGTAATATTTTAACTAAGCCAAATCATTCTCCTTACGATACTATCATAATAGACGTTGGGGGGGATATGGGAATTAAAGAACAAGATATGGTCTACGCAAATGGTAATATTCCGATTGGTAATGTAAGTAAAGTTTATAATAAAACTTCTTTAGTTTCTTTGTTTACAAATCCTGGACAGAAAACAGAAGGATTTATGGATATAACAAATGCTAGTGTTGAATTAATAGGTCGGGGCGGAGGAAATTTTGAAATGGTAATTCCTCTTGAATTATCGGCAGATAAAGGGACAATCGTTTATTTACCAAATAGTACATCTTTAGTTATTGCAGTGGTGGACGAAATAATCTCTGCTCCAACTGATCCTGTTAAAAAAGTTTTACTTAGTTCACCTGTGAATGTTCAAAATCTTAAATGGGTCCAGGTTAAAAAAGACTAATGAGAAATTTTAATTTTAAAATAGAAAAGAAAATTCATAATTTTTTAGGAAGGGCCGGAGTCCTTTCGACTCCACATGGAGAAATTTTGACTCCGTCTTTTGTTGTTGTTGGGACAAAAGGAACGGTTAAGGCTGTGACACCCGAGCAGGTGAAAGATTTGGGAGCTCAGGTAGTTCTTTCCAATACTTATCATTTGTATTTACAACCAGGGGATGAGCTTATTCGTCAGGCTGGGGGATTACACAAGTTTATGAATTGGGAAGGTCCAATGATGACTGACTCGGGAGGGTTTCAAGTATTTTCACTTGGGGCAGCGTATGGAAAAGAATTATCAAAAGTTGTTTCAATTACAGATCCATCTCTATTAATACCAGAACGCTCGAGTGTTTTAGATGGGTTGCCAAGACTTGCAACAATTGGAAATGATGGAGTCTCTTTTCGTTCTCATTTAGACGGTTCACTTCACTATATTACTCCCGAGAAATCAATTGAAATACAACACAATTTAGGAGCGGATATAATTTTTGCCTTTGATGAATGTACTTCTCCAACTGAGAATGAAAGATATCAAGAAGAAGCGCTTTCCAGAACTCATGCCTGGGCCAAGAGAAGTTTAGAAAAACATTTACAATTAGAAATAAAAAAAGCGGAGGATATTGCTAATGAAAATCGTAGGTGTGGGCGCGCGCTCCGACCCCGGGTCGGAGTAGGGATAAGCGATTTTCAGGAGCAATATCCTCCACTTTTAAACCCTCAGGCTTTGTTCGGTATTGTCCAAGGGGGACGCTCAGAAAAGTTACGAAAAGAATCTGCAAAAGTTATTGGTGCAATGGAATTTGATGGTTTTGGTATCGGTGGTTCTTTTGCCAAAGAAGATATGTCGAGTGCTGTTAAATGGGTTAATGAAATATTGCCAGAAGAAAAACCAAGACATCTACTCGGTATAGGGGAGCCGGAAGATTTATTTATGGGGGTGGAAAATGGTGTTGATCTTTTTGATTGTGTGGCTCCCACCCGGAATGCTCGGAATGGGACACTCTTTACGAAAAATGGTAAAATTAATATTTTAAATGCCAAGTTTGTAAAAGATTTCCGTCCGATTGATGAAGATTGTGGATGCTATACATGTAAGAGTTATACTCGAGCTTACATGTCGCACTTATTCCGTGCCAAAGAAATGCTTGGAGGAACATTAGCGACAATCCATAATGTTTATTTTATTAATAAGCTTGTTTCCGATATGAGACAAGCAATATTGGAAGACAAATTTTTTGAATTCAAAAAAGAATTTTTAGATGAATATTTGAAAGGAAATTTAAATTAAATTATGACAAAAAACATTTTCAAATTAAAAAGTGGATATAAACCGGATGGTGATCAACCAAAAGCAATTTCGGAGTTGCTCTTGGGTCTTGAAAAGGGCATGCGTAAACAAACATTACTTGGGGCCACTGGTACAGGGAAAACTTTTACGATTGCTAATGTTATTGAAAAATGGAATAAGCCGACTTTGGTCATTGCCCACAATAAAACTTTAGCTGCCCAACTTGCCCAAGAATTTCGAGAATTTTTCCCTGACGCGGCAGTTCACTATTTTGTTTCTTATTATGATTACTATCAACCAGAAGCATATATGCCAGCTTCTGATACTTATATTGAAAAAGATGCTCAGATAAACAAAGAGATTGACCGTCTTCGTCATGCTACAACTCAGTCACTTCTCACTCGGCCAGATGTGATTATTGTCGCTTCTGTTTCTTGTATTTATGGATTGGGCAGTCCAGAGGAATACGCCAAAGTTAATTTAAAGATTGAAAAGGATATGAAGATGGATAGACTAAAATTGATGAAAGAATTAGTTGCGATTCATTTTGAACGTACGAATGCCGATATTACTCCAGGAACTTTTCGTTCAATAGGTAAGAAGGTTGAAGTGATGCCGATATCAGAAACATTTGTTTATCAAATAGAATTTGAAGGCAATATAATTTCAAGGATTGCAAAAGTTGATCCTGTTTCGTCACATATTATTAAAGAAGAAAAGAGTATCTTTTTCTTTCCAGCCAAACATTTTATTACAGATAAAGAACATTTAAATAAAGCGATTAAAGATATAAAAACAGAACTGGCTCTACAATTAAAAAAATTTGAAAAGGAAGGCAAACTCCTAGAAGCAGAGCGTATAAAGAGACGCACAAGTTATGACTTGGCCATGATAAAAGAAATTGGTTATTGTAATGGAATTGAAAATTATTCTCGAATAATGTCGGGGAAAAAAGAAGGAGAGGCGCCGGATACCTTGCTTTCTTATTTTACTTCGGCTCGACGTAGCTTAAGCGAAGGCGGCGCAAATGATTTTTTGACTATTATCGATGAATCCCATGTAACTCTTCCTCAAATTGGTGGCATGTATGCCGGAGACGCTTCTCGGAAAAATACTTTAATTGAATTTGGTTTCCGCCTTCCCTCAGCTCGTGATAATCGTCCTCTTAAAATTGCGGAATTTGAAGAAAGAACAGGGCAGACTATCTATGTTTCCGCCACGCCAAGTGAAAAAGAAAAAGGAATGAGTGAACAAGTTGTCGAACAAATAATTCGACCAACGGGTTTGATCGACCCAGAAATAATTGTTAAACCAGTTTCTGCCTTCACGAAGGAGAATCTTTTGGAGAGGTCCTCGGAAGAGGGGGACGGGATCGGTGCCAGACCATCTCAAAAAGTTTATCCTTCGTTACGGCCACTACATAGTTATCCAGGTCAAATTCAAGATTTTATAATCGAAGCCGAAAAAACAATTAAAAAAGGTTTTCGAGTTATTGCTACAACTTTAACAAAAAAGATGGCTGAGGATTTGTCGATCTATTTAAAAGAGAAGAATATAAAAGCCGAATACTTACATAGTGAAATAAAGACAATCGAAAGAATTCAAATTTTAACTTCTTTTAGAAAGGGTGACATAGATATTTTAGTTGGGGTGAACTTACTTCGTGAAGGGCTTGATTTACCAGAACTTGCTCTCATTGGGATCCTTGATGCCGACAAAGCTGGTTTTCTTCGTTCAGAGACATCTTTAATTCAAACAATTGGACGAGCTGCCCGAAACATTGAAGGTAGAGTTATTTTATATGCTGATGTTATGAATGATGCACTTAACAATGCCATCAAAGAGACAAACCGTCGTCGTAATATTCAAATTGCTTATAATAAGAAAAATAATATTACTCCTCGAACGATTATTAAAAAAATTAAAGACATTACCGAAGAACTTGAAAATAAACACGAGAAAGCCGTTGGAGCCGAGCTTGATTTAGATGTGGAATTATTTAAAAAAGCTTTTGCTAAAGATAAAAGCAATCGTGGCAAGGGTGAAAGAGAATCAGTTAAAAATCTGCTACTTTCGGATGAAGATCGAAATAAAAAAGTCTATGAAAAGATAATAAAAATAAAGGAAAAAGAAATGAATAAGGCTGTCCGTGAGCTTGATTTTGAGACCGCCGCGATTTTACGAGACGAGATAATTGTCTTGAAAGAGAAAATAGAATTTAAAAAGGATAAGTGATAGAATATAAGAGTTATTAGTTAATAAAAACGGAACAAATTATAATAACAAAAAAGTCTTGATTGAGGGGACGGGAGCCGGTGTCAGACGTTTTTTCATAAAATAATTTGTTCCGTTCTAAAATTCATGAAAAAAAATCTTACAATTATATTTTTAGTTATAGCCATATTAATCTCTTTATATTTCCTTTTTAAAAAATTTAGTCAAAATGAGGAAATTACTTTTAATAACCAATCTGAACCTGTGCTTATAAATGAAGAAGAGATGGTCATGCCTGGTTCATTTGAGACAAAAGTTTTAAATCCAAACAATGCTTATGTGAAGTTTGATGTTGAGTATCCATATTTTCTAAAAGCTGACGAGAATTTTAATGTCAGTATTGAGAATCTAATTAAAAAACAAATGGATGACCATATGGTTATGAGTCAAGAAAATTGGAAAGCTCGATACGATACACAAATCGAAGGGGACAATATTCCTATTACCCCCAACAAAGAAGAAGATAAGTTTTCTTTCTTTTCAGATTTTGAAATTGTTCAAAGTAATTCAACGTATATAAGTTTTGTTCTAAAATATGGTGGATTTAGTGGAGGAGCCCATGGATATGAAAACATTGTCTCGTATAATTATGATGTAAAAAATCAAAAAATAATTAGTCTTAAAGAACTATATCCAAATGATCAAAATTATTTAAAAAATCTTTCGGCACAATCAAGGATATATTTAAAAAAACAATATGCCACAACAAGCGAAGAAGACAAAAAGAATTCTGATCCGGAAGCATTGAAAGAATATGTTAATAATGTGGTTTCGATGATAGAGGATGGAACCGAGCCGAAAGAAGAAAATTTTAGTGTTTTCACTTTCACTCCCGATAAAGTAAAAATTTATTTTGGACAGTACCAAGTTGGGCCATATGCGATCGGCATGCCAGAAGTTGAAATTGATAGAAAATAAAAAAGGAGAAGCCTGTAAGACTCCTCCCTTAATGCTTACCAGATATTTTTCTGTACCTAGCCTATGGCTTGACGTCTCAAGCCATAAACGAATTAATGTAAAAAAAACCTTCCTCCCGGTTCTACTAGGTCAGTATCTGAGCTATCTTCCCAAAAATTATCATTTTAATATATTTTTGTCAAATTGATTATAAATGCTATAATGATGATTAGTTAAATATTGGTATACCCCTCATAGAACAAATGTGGGGCTTATAATGTTATATGAAAAAAAACGAAGAATCAAAAATTATAATAAAAGGAGCTAGAACCCACAATTTAAAGAATATTAACGTGGAAATGCCACGAAATAAGATGGTGGTTATTACAGGTATGTCTGGTTCTGGAAAATCCTCACTTGCCTTTGATACTATATTTGCAGAAGGACAACGTCGGTATGTGGAGTCGCTTTCGGCATATGCTCGTCAATTTTTAAATCAAATGCCTAAACCAGATGTTGATGAGATTACTGGGTTATCTCCAGCTATTTCGATTGATCAAAAATCGCGTTCAAATAATCCTCGATCGACAGTTGCAACTATTACAGAGATATACGATTATTTGCGAGTTTTGTATGCTCGAATTGGACATCCACATTGCCCAGAATGCGGAGATGAAATTAAAAAACTTTCAAATTAGGAAATTATATCTCCTGTTGTTCGAGGACGAAAAGGAGAATATTATCAATTGCTTTATGATTTACTTAATAAAGGATTTACGGAAGTTCGGATGGATGGGCAAATTAAAAAATTAAGAGAGAGAATTGATATTTCAAAAACAAAAAAACACGATATTGAAGTTGTGGTAGATAGTTTTCAAATTCATGAATTTTCCGCCCGAGGCGGATCCGCCTCGGGCGGAAAAGATTCAGTGAATCCTGATGCTCGGATGCGACTTTCTGAAGCAGTCGAGAGAGCTCTTATTGAATCGGATGGATTAGTTTTGATTGTGTTTGGTCCACTTGATAAGAAAAATCAGCCTTCACAGAATAATAAAAATTTTTCCCGCTTTACCCCAGAGGGGCCCTACACGGATAAAAATTTTCATAATTCTGTTTCAGCTGATCTATATCAGGAATTTCTTTTGTCTTCAAAATTTTCTTGTCCTCGTGATGGTTTTGCTTTCCCAGAAATTGAACCCAGGCTTTTTTCATTCAATTCACCTTATGGGGCATGTCCGACCTGTAATGGGCTAGGAAGTAAGTATTTTGGGGGCACAGAGCCTTGTGATGACTGTCATGGGGCAAGATTGCGACCTGAAGCTTTAAACGTGTTTTTGGGCATACCGAAACAGAATAATGCTTTTTTAAATCGTAGGCGTGGGCGCGCCGCAGCGAGCGATAGCGAGCGGAGAGGGATAAGCGATTTTAAAAAGGATTATCCTGTTTCGGTGGAGAATCAACAATTTTCCACTTTGAATATTGTTGATTTGACTCATTTGTCTATTACTGATGTGGCAGATTTTTTTATTGAACTTGAATTGAACGAACAAGAAAAAGAAATTTCAAAAGTAATTATAAAAGAGATAGAATCAAGATTGCAGTTTTTATTGAATGTTGGACTTGACTATTTATCTCTTGACCGAAAGGCCAATACTTTATCAGGAGGAGAAGCGCAGAGAATCCGCTTGGCTAGTCAATTGGGTTCACGCTTAGTTGGGGCACTTTATGTGCTCGATGAACCGACTATTGGTTTGCACCAAAGAGATAATGATAAATTAATTAAAACTTTAGAGAATCTTCGAGACATTGGTAACACCATTATTGTTGTTGAGCATGACGAAGACACTATTTATGCTTCCGATTATATTATTGACATTGGTCCCAAGGCTGGAGTTCATGGCGGGGAAGTTATAGTTTCTGATTATTTAGAAAAGTTATTAAATGCACCAACAAATATTTCTAAATCAAGAACGCTAGCTTATCTTCGCAATGAATTAAGAATTGAAATTCCAGAAAAGAGACGAACACAAGATAAGGGCTCACTGAAAATAGTGGGCGGAAAAGTTTTTAATATAAAAAATATGAACGTGGAAGTTCCATTAGGGAAGATGGTGACTATCACTGGAGTATCTGGGAGTGGTAAAAGTTCTTTGATGTATGAAATCTTACACAAAAACCTTCAGGCTAGGTATGAGCGCAAATATCGAACAGCCACAATATTTAATTGTGCTTCTTTCTCGGGCACAGAATATTTATCTCGAGCGATTTTGATTGACCAATCTCCAATTGGTCGGACGCCTCGTTCAAATATTTCAACTTACACAGGAAGTTTTACTTTTATTCGAGATTTATTTGCCAGTACAGAAGAAGCTCGACTTCGAGGATGGAAATCAAATAGATTTTCTTTTAATGTGAAAGGTGGCCGGTGTGAGGCTTGTGAAGGTAATGGAGAAATTGCGGTTGAGATGCATTTCTTGCCAACTGTCTATGTGACTTGTGATGTTTGTAATGGCAAAAGATTTGATAAAGAGACATTAACGATAAAATATAAAAAGAAAAATATTCATGATATTTTACAAATGACAGTTGAAGAAAGTCTGAGTTTTTTTGAAGATATTCCAAATGTTTATGACCGAGTTAAAACCTTGATGGATGTTGGACTTGGATATGTTAAATTGGGTCAATCAGCTACAACCTTATCTGGCGGAGAAGCCCAGCGTGTAAAAATTTCTTCAGAACTTTATCGTCCGCATTTAGAGAAAACAATTTATCTGCTTGATGAGCCAACTGGGGGGCTTCACTATGATGACGTGTCAAAGCTTCTTGATGTTTTAAATAAATTAGTAAATAAAGGTAACTCTGTTGTTTTGATTGAGCACAATATGGATATTATAAAAAATTCGGATTACATTATTGATATTGGACCAGAAGGGGGATTGGGAGGTGGAAATATTGTAGCGAAAGGAACACCGGAAGAAGTGGCAAATACTCTCGCAAGTCATACTGGAAAGTATTTGAAAAAGGTTTTAAGAAAAAAATAAGCCAGTTCAATTTATTATTGAACCGGCTTAGCTGTTTAAATAAACAGCAATTTTTTTTGCCATGCTTTCTTGGTGTTGTTTGTTAAACGACTACCACTGGAATTTCAGTTTCAGGTTTTATTGGGTCATTCTTCCAGAACCTCACTGAATACTTTTCAGTGAATTGACCCTTATGGTGTTGTGTCTTCCATTTTTTTTATTTTAAGATTTAATATAGTATATACGTTATGAATAGTCAACAGTTTAAAAAAATAAGATTACCATCAAAACCAGGAGTTTATTTTTTCCTTGGCTCGCCGAAACATGATGGAGGCGGCGATAAAAATAAAGACATATTATATATTGGTAAAGCGACTTCACTTCGCGATCGAGTCAAAAGTTATTTTGGTAAAGATTTAATCGTTGCTCGCGGACCTTTATTGCTTGATATGGTTACATTAACTACTTCAATTAAATGGCAGGAAACTGACAGTGTCCTTGAGGCACTTATTTTAGAGGCGAATTTAATTAAAAAATATCAGCCGAAATATAATACAAAAGAGAAGGACAATAAAAGTTTCAATTATGTTTGTATTACTAAAGACACGATGCCAAAAGTTTTGACTATTAGAGGACGAGGATTGGATAAAAAAATATATGATAAAGTCTATGGTCCATTTCCAAATGGTCTCCAGTTGCGCGAAGCGATGAAAATAATTCGCCGAATTTTTCCGTATATCGATGAACAATCAAGTAAAAAAAATAATATAGTTTTTTATTCACAACTTGGCTTAATGCCGGATATTGTTTTTGACGATATGAAGAAGAAAAGTTCTTTTTCGAGCTGGTCTGGCCCCTTGTCCTCCCTCATCCGAGGACCCGAGGAAAAGAAGCTTTTTTCTGACTATCAAAAAGCATACAAGAGTAATATAAAAAATCTTAAATTATTTTTTGAAGGTAAAAAGAAAAGTATTATAAGAAATCTTAAGAAAGAAATGTTGGAGTTTGCAAAGCATAAAGAATTTGAAAAAGCTGGCATAATTAAAAAAAGAATTTTTGCACTTGAACATATCAATGATGTGGCGTTGATAAAAGAAGAAGCTATTTCACCTCATCCAACCCTCCCCTTGCTAAGGGGAGGGCAAGGGAGAGGTCTCGGTTTTCGTATTGACCCGGTAGTAGATTTTGACGATGCTCGTTCCGAGCGTGCTTCGCACTTCGTCAAAACTCACTACCGGGTTGAAGCATATGACATTGCTCACTTGGCAGGATCAAATATGGTGGGAGTGATGACTGTTATAGAGAATGGTGAATTAGCA
>CAZQOL010000028.1:10290-10624 GCA_964595185.1 uncultured Candidatus Saccharibacteria bacterium
ATAATAAGGACTCAAGACAAATCAAACGATACCGGAGCACTGGAAGAAGTATTGTCTCGTCGGTTACGTCACACTGAATGGGGATTGCCAAACCTTATTGTGATGGACGGAGGTACAGCTCAAATAAATATTGCCAAAATGGTTCTTAGTCGTTATCAATTTAAAATCCCGGTTGTTTCAGTTGTGAAAGATGATAAGCATAAAGCAAAAGCCATAATGGGGAATGAAGAAATAATTAAAAAATACAAAAAAGAAATACTTTTAATTAATAGTGAATCTCACAGATTTGCGATTACTTTTCATAAAAAGAGACGAGATAAAAATTTTTTGAATT
>CAZQOL010000029.1:0-10477 GCA_964595185.1 uncultured Candidatus Saccharibacteria bacterium
TATATCCTCGACCACGCTCAATTTCATTTTTATCAATATCAAAACGAGCGGCACTGGCTCCAAAAATAAAAGCATTCTTAGAAACATTTTTGTAAGAAACAACTTGTTGTCCAATTGAAGCGCCGTAAGCATTTTTAACATTAGGAATATTTTTTATATCCTCAATATCTTTCATTTTTAAAGTTGTAATTGGAACAGCATTGCTAGCAGAATTATTCGGGTCGTTAGTATTTCCTGAAGAACGGGCCTTAGTAGAAGATGGAACAGAAGTTTGCACAATAACAGAGTTTGAGCCAAAAGCATCAACTTGAGCATTAATATAACTTTTAAAACCTTCACCAGCTGATAAGACTAAAATAACTGTTCCGATTCCAATCATAATACCCAGAGTCGTCAAAAAAGTCCTTGAAGGGTTTGATCGAACTCCGCGTATTGCTTGTTTTAAAAATCTATTATTCATATCTTAGTGCAACAATTGGGTCTAATTTTGCGGCCTTAATTGCCGGATATAAACCAAATATAATTCCAGTAATAATTGAGACCAAAACTGCCAAAATAATTGCCATAGGTGAAATAATAAATGCCCAATCATACCCCGCAAAACGTGCGCCGAGCGCTATTAGATAAGAAATTAAAACTCCTAAAATAATACCAGCGATCCCTCCGGAGAGTGTTAAAACTATTGATTCAAAGAGAAATTGATTACGAATATTGTGACGAGTAGCGCCGATTGCTTTCCGCAAGCCAATTTCACGAGTACGCTCTGATACTGTCACTAGCATAATATTCATAATTCCTATTCCTCCAACAATAAGTGATATCCCGGCCATCAAACTCAAAAAGAGACTCAAAGTGTCAGTGATACCCGTCAGTAATTTTATGGCATCCGCTAAGTCACGAACAGAGAAATCATCATCGCTAGGATTTTTTATTCTATGTTGCTCTCTCAAAACCCGAGTCACATCATCTATTGTTGCTTTTACATTATTTGAATCATTAACCTTAATTCGAATAAACTGAAGGTAATCGATTCCAAGTAATTGACGTTGACCAATAGAAAATGGAATGAAAACTTGATCATCCTGATTTTGGAAAGCAACTGTTCCCATTTTTTTTTGAACACCAATAACACGAAACGGAATACTTCCAACTTCAGAATTAAACCCTGGATTGTTATTGTTTGGAATTTTAATTTTCACAATCCGTCCGAGGGGATCAATTTCAGGAAATAAACTCTCGGCTACATCATGACCAAGCACAATGACATTATTGCCGGCATTACTTTCTTCTTCAGAAAAAAATTCTCCTTTTTCCATTTCGACATTTTGAACTTTTGGATAAATTCCGTCTGTGGCAACAAAGTTTGTGTCAACACTTTCTTTACCTGAAATCAAAGTAGCATTTCCACTAACAAAAGCAGCTACGGCTTCAGCGTAAGGAACTTTACTCTTGTCTTTAATCGCTTCTAGATCTCTAAGCGATAAGGTCTTTATTTGAACACCAAAAACTGCCGCCGGAGGACCATTTTCATTACTTTGACCTGGTAAAACTCCAACTAAATTCGTCCCAAGTTTAGTAATTTGTCCAAGGACAAGAGATTGCGCTCCCGCCCCTAGTGATATAATAATAATAACTCCAGCGACTCCAATCACAATACCTAAAATAGTTAAAAAAGATCTTCCTTTTCTTGAAAGTAAATTTTTAATAGTATATTTTATTTCAGATAAAAAGTTTTTCATAATAAACTTAATCTGTCTCTATTTTGATTGAGTGCTTTCTGTCTTTTTCTTCCACCTTAACATCTGAGACTATTTCTCCATCACGAATAGTTACAACTCTCTTTGCATGTAGAGCCACATTTATATCATGAGTAACCAAAATGATAGTCCGACCTTCTTTATTTAATTTCTCAAGGATATGCATAACTGTACTTCCGCTTTTTGAGTCCAGGTTTCCTGTTGGTTCATCGGCAAAAATAACCTTAGGATCACAGACAAGTGCCCGAGCAATAGCCACACGTTGTTTCTGTCCTCCCGAAATTTGATTACTCATAAAATTCAACCTCTCTCCAAGATCAACTGCCTCTAGTGCTTCTTTTGCTCTTTTCTCATGACCAGTTTTAGAACTATTATATAAAAGTGGCAACATTACATTATCTAATACTGAGGTTCGAGGTAACAAATTAAAAGACTGAAAAACAAAACCAATACGTTCATTTCTGATACGCGCAAGTTCGTCGTCAGTAAAATTTTCTGTATTTTCTCCATCAAATAAATATTCGCCGGATGTTGGTCTATCTAAAAATCCAATGGTGTGCATGAGCGTTGATTTACCAGAACCAGACGGGCCCATAATGGCCATAAATTCACCTTCTTCTACTTTTAAATTAATATCATGAAGAACATGGGTTATTACTCCTCCATTATCATAATCTTTTATAATATTTTTTAATTCAATTAGCATTTCGATATTATTTATTTAGTTTTTATTAAGATCACAAATTCATCATTTTCAGCTAAACCACTTGTGACTTCAACTAAGCTTCCGTCCCCTTCTAGTCCTGTCGTAATATTTACCTCTTTAAACTTTTTGGTTTTTGAATCCGAGACAATTCGAAGAGTTTTGCTACCAGTTTTATCTGTCAAAATAGCACGTGATGGAATAGCTAACACTTTATTTTTTTCTTTAACTTTAATTGTCATATTGGCTGTCATTCCTGGGCGTAATTCAGTTGTTTGTTCGACGCTAGCCGTGACTTTATAATTTACAACCCCCGAAATCAAAGTCGAAGATGGATCAATCTTAGTAATATTACCCGTAAAAATCTTTTCTGTTCCAAAAGCATCATAAGTTATATCAACAGGCATCCCAACATTTAAGTTGGCAATATTGGCTTCATTAATATTTGCTTCTAAATATATATTTGAGACATCTTGAAGAGTAATAACTTCTTTTGAAGCTTGAGCCAATTCCCCTTGTTTAATATCAATGCTAGTTATTGTCCCATCAACTGGTGCGACTATCATAGTATTGTTGTACCCTGCA
The DNA here is from genome assembly GCA_964595185.1 of uncultured Candidatus Saccharibacteria bacterium. Classification (GTDB taxonomy): domain Bacteria; phylum Patescibacteriota; class Minisyncoccia; order Phycocordibacterales; family UBA9973; genus UBA8515. Next base: position 3,046 of record CAZQOL010000029.1, read on the forward strand.
CTAGCAAGCTGCACCTGTCCTTGAGCAGAGATTATATCAGCATTAGCTAAATCAATATCGGATGGTCTGGCCTTTGATTGTGTTATAGCAAGTTCAGCCTCACGTTGATCAATGGCTGATTTCGCTCCCGCAATTGTTGCTTGATAATTATTGTAATTTAATAAATAATCAGGAGCATTTTTATTTGGAATTTCAATCACCCAATCAGTCGACAGGGCACTTTGATCAGATGGAAATTTAATATATAAACCAGAATTTCCAAGTGGTTGCGGAGTTATTGTATTTGCTAATCCTGTTCCTGTCGTTAGGCCAGATAAAGTATAACTTGTTCCCCCGGAACTATTATATGTTTCTATTATTATCTTACCCTCTTTACCAAGATTATATGTCCCACTAATTGTCGGAGCAGTATAATTATCTTCTTCGTTTTCAGGAATTGCCTCTGGAGTAGAATTTAATAAATTTTGATATGCATTATTAATTAATGTCTCTTGTGTGTTTTTTGTCTGCTCCAAAGCCACTCGTGAAAGTTTTATCTCTTCGTTTGTTGCTCCTTCTAAAATTCTTTTATAGCGAGCTTGAGCGGCGGCTAGAGCCCCACGTGCTGATGTTAACGTGGCCAGGGCGGAAGCTTGATCAAGTGTGGCCAAAACTTGTCCAGCCTTAACCTTATCACCAACTTTAACTTTTACTGACTTAACGGTCCCATTTGTATTGAAGGATAAGTTTAAATCGGTACTTGAAACAACTTGTCCTGTTGCAAGAACTGTTTGTGTTAAATCTAAATATTTTGCAACATCTGTAACAGTATTTTTGGCATCATTATTCGGCTTAAATAAAAAGACAAGAAGGATCACAATGACAACTAATAGTGGAATCCAAACCTTTTTATTTTTAAACACCCTATTTATAAATATATCTTTTATTTTTTTCATAATTATTTATATGACCTATTAATTTCTTCCATTATTTGTATAAAATTATCTACTTGTTCTTTTTTTAATCTTGATAATACCTCTTTTAATTTTTCCGTCATTTGCTTTAGTCCATCCCTTAAAAAATCTTTTCCTCTATCTGTAACAATCATCTGAGTCCTCCGCCGATCATTTGGATCAGTTTTCCTTTTTATATACCCTGCTCTTACAAGTCCACCAATTAAAGAAGTTGCCGATGGAGCTTTGATATGTAAATATTCAGCAATCCTTTTCATCGTCGGTTTTTCTATTTCGATAAGTTGAACAACTTCTATTCGAAGCATTGAAAAATGATGGTGGTGAATAGAAACTCTATCTGAATTTATATTATTACATGATTGTTCTTTGATCAATCTCCCTGTATTGAAAAATAATGATATGAGATATTCAATTTTTTTTGTTTTATCTTTTTTGTTCATAAAACTAATACTTAGATACTCTAAGTATATATCAGCGACAAAAAAAGTCAACCGCAAAAACGGCTGACTTTTCAAGAATTGCTAATTTACTGCAACTAACTCAACATCAAAGACTAAATCTGCATTGGCTGGAATTCCAGATCCCATTGGTGGATTTGCTCCATATGCTTGTTCTGCCGGAATAACCAATCTTCGAGTGCCTCCGACTTTCATACCCGGAATACCATCTGTCCAACCCTTAATGACACCTGACAAGGGAAAAGTAATTGGCTCAGTTCCAAAATCCTTTGAACTTTGAAATACTACTCCTGTGGCTGCAACTGCTCCAGTATAATGCACGCTAACGGTTGCTCCTGCTTTTACCTCTTCCCCACTACCAACGACTAAATCAATTTTTTCCAATTTTACAGTCTTAGAAACTGGAGTAAAACCATCTAAAGTTCTTGTATTTGATTCCATATTATTTTCGTTTTCATTAATTTCACTATTAATATTCTCTTTGACCTGATTTGTATTCTCTAAAATTTCATTTTCGTTTACTTCTTTGTTCCTGTTCATCAAAACATATATAACCAGCAAAACTACGACGACGACAAAAATAAAAGAAGCAACAATTTTTACATTTCCTTTTTGATTTTGCATATTTGAAATTCTTAACTAATAATATTTTTGTATTATATCACTATTCTACTAATAAAAAAGGGGGTTGCTCAAAGCAACCCTCCTAATTCATTAGCTATCCAAGATACGTCTTTAGGACGGTGGATCTTTTTGTGTTTTTAAGGCGTCTAATCGCCTTTTCTTTGATCTGCCTGACTCTTTCACGAGTCAGGTCATATTTCTCTGCAATCTCTTCCAGTGTCATCGGGGCATGGCCGAAAAGACCAAAATGAAGGGTAACTATCTCCCTTTCCTTAACAGTGAGAGTATTTAAAGCTCTTTCAATTTCCTTTTTTAGTGAATCCTGAATAAGTAAAAAGTCTGTTGCAGGCTCATCACTTATAAAAGTATCAATAAAGGTTGTATCAAAATCCAATCCCACTGCTGGAGCGTCCATTGAAACATAATCAGAAGATATTTTTAGAGCTGTATCAATTTTATATTGAGGCATTTCTAGAGCTACAGCGATTTCTTCTGCTGAGGGTAGACGCTCGTATTTCTGCTCAAGCCTTGACGATTCTTTTTTTATTTTATTGAGAGCTCCCGTTTGGTTTAACGGAATGCGAACAATACGTGACTGTTCCGCCAAAGCCTGTAAAATACTTTGCCTTATCCACCAAACTGCATAGGAAATAAACTTAAAACCACGGGTTTCATCAAAGCGTTCTGCGCTTTTAATGAGACCAAGATTCCCCTCATTTATTAGATCTGGCAAACTCAGTCCCTGGTTTTGATATTGCTTAGCAACAGATACTACAAAACGAAGGTTAGATACACATAATTTTTCAAGTGCCCATTTGTCACCTTGACGTATTTGTTGCGCAAGAGATACTTCTTCCTCTACAGTAAGTAATCTCTCCCTTCCAATATCTTGTAAATATTTTTCAAGAGAAGGCGTTCTATTTGTAATCGACTTCGTAATCTTTAGTTGTCTCATGGTTTTTGGTTTTTGGTTTTTCTTCATAATAACACAATTTTTATAAAAAGTAAAATTCAGCTTTGCTGAGATATTCATAACAAAAAAATAGCAAGGCCGGCCTTGCTATTTTTTCTAAATTCTACTACTCCTTATTTTCTACTTTCAATGATGGTTGTAGCGACACTCTGTGGAACAATGTCGTAACGAATGAATTCCATTGTAAATCCAGCTCGGCCTTCTGTCATTGAGCGAAGAGTCGTCATATATCCAAACATTTCAGAAAGTGGCACAACCGCTTTGACTGCTTGGTTCATACCACGAGCTTCCATTCCTTCAATAATTCCACGCTTTGATGACAAAGATCCAGTCACATCTCCCATGAATTTCTCAGGAGTCACCACTTCAACTTTCATCATCGGCTCAAGGATTACAGGACGTGCCATTTTACAAGCATCTTGAATTGCCATTGAAGCGGCAATTTTGAAAGCCATTTCGTTTGAGTCGACATCGTGATATGTTCCATCCCAAAGTTCAACTGAAACATTGACCAATTTAAATCCAGCCAACACTCCTCGGTCTAGACCTTCTTTAAATCCTTTTTCACAAGCAGGAATGTATTCTTGAGGAATTGCTCCACCTTTAATTGTGTTGATGAATTCGAAATCTTTTTCTCTTTTCGTATTTCGAGGTAAGTCCTCAGGATTGACGGTCATATCCATTGGTTTAACTTTAATTTTAACGTGTCCATAGTTACCGCGTCCACCTGATTGTTTAATATATTTACCTTCAGTTCCTGCTTCACCAGTAATTGTCTCACGATATGCTACTTGAGGCTTACCAACATTTGTCTCAACCGAAAATTCTCTTTTCATTCGGTCAACAATAATCTCAAGGTGAAGCTCTCCCATTCCTGCAATAATTGTTTCGTTTGTTTCAATGTCTGTCGTAACTCGGAAAGTTGGATCTTCTTGAGCAAGACGAGAAAGAGCCATTCCCATTTTTTCTTGGTCAGCTTTGGTCTTTGGTTCAACGCGAAGTTGAATAACTGGTTCAGGGAAAATAATTCGATAAAGTTCAATTGGATGTTCTTCATCACAAAGAGTATCTGAGGTAATAGTATCCTTCAATCCAACCGCAGCCGCAATTTCACCAGCATAAACTTTTTTCACTTCTTCTCTGTCGTTGGCATGCATTCGAAGAATTCGGCCAATTCTCTCTTTATTTCGAGTTCGAGGATTATATACATAACTTCCGGCAGAAAGTGTTCCTGAATAAACTCGGAAGAAAATAATTTGTCCAACGAATGGATCAGTTGCCACTTTAAAAGCAAGTGCTGAAAATGGTTCTTCGTCTGAGGCCTTACGATCAATTGTTTCTTCAGTATCAGGATTGATTCCAGCAATCGGTGGAATATCAATAGGGCTTGGAAGATAATCTACCACCGCGTCAAGAACCAATTGTACTCCTTTATTTTTAAGTGCCGAACCTGCAAAAACTGGGAAGATCTTATTGGCAATAACCGCTTTTCTCATTAGAGATTTCAAAACATCGAGTGTTGGAATTTTCCCTTCTAAATATTCTGTCATAACACTATCGTCCTGTTCAACAATTTTTTCGATAAGCTCAGCATGATATTTCTCGGCATCAGCCATAAGCTCAGTTGGAATCTCTTTCTCTATAACCTTATTCCCCATCTCTCCTTCAAAGTAATATGCCTTCATCTTTAGTAAATCAATAACACCCTCGTGTTTTTCTTCAAGCCCAATAGGAATTTGCATTCGAACTGCGTTTTTATTTAGACGGTCTAGAATTGTAGCGTATGAATGTTCAAAAGAGGCTCCCGTTCGATCAAGTTTGTTTACAAAACAAATTCTTGGAACCATAGCTTCGTCCGCATAGCGCCAGTTTGTTTCTGATTGTGGTTCCACCCCTGCAACTCCGTCAAAAACAACCACCGCTCCATCGAGAACTCGAAGAGATCTTTTTACTTCAACAGTAAAATCAATGTGCCCCGGTGTATCAATAATATTGAATCGGTGTTTTTTGTTTTTATCGGTTCCCGCATACGTTGGAGTCCAAAAACAAGTAACAGCAGCAGAAGTAATAGTAATTCCACGTTCGCGTTCTTGCTCCATCCAGTCAGTCGTAGTTTCTCCGTCATGAACTTCGCCTATTTTATGTGAGACTCCAGTATAAAAAAGCACCCGCTCACTCGTCGTTGTTTTCCCCGCATCAATGTGGGCAATAATTCCAAAATTTCGAACTTTCTCCAGTGGATAATCTCTTTCCATATATAATTAGTTTATAGGGACTAGGTTCTAGCGACTAGCCTAAATTAACATTAAAAATTAATACTGATATCATAACGCTAGAAGTTAGACTTCAGTTAAAAATAAAACCCAGATGGGTTTAATATGATATAAAATATACAACAAACAGATAAAATTTGCAATCAAAAAAATCCCCTATTTTCATAGGGGATTTTTTGAATTATCGATTTAACAACTCTCTAGTTTTTTGGCCCATAACACCATCAGCTTCTAACCCACTTGCTTTTTGATAAGTCTTCAGAGCTTCTTGAGTATGTAACCCAAAAATTCCATCTGGTATCCCTTCTAAATACCCTTTCGTAATTAAGATCTTTTGCAACTCTTTAACTTCATTCCCGGTAGAACCAAGTTCAAGTTTTTCGGTGAAGTGATAAGTGGAGACACCAAGGACAGTGGTTGATTCATAAGCTCCGATGTCTGGAGCAGAACCTTGGGGAATATCATTACCGTCATAATCAGTCGTCAAACCAACATTAGTTCCAGCATTAATAGCAGGAGAATTAGATTGTAAATGAAAATCATGAGCTCCTGCATTCACAAAAAGAGGATCACCGATAACAGCATTACTGCCAGTCCCCGGAGTTCCAGCTGTTGCAACGTCACCAAAAAGACTATTGGTGGTAGTGACAGTTCCTAGTCCTCCCCATTTATATACAGCTACAGCAGAGTCAGTTCCTCTAAGATGAATGTTATTTTTCGCTTCAATGTTGCTTCCTTGTTGAACCCAAATATGGAAAGGAGGATAAGGAGTACCATTTACAGTATTATATCCAGTAAAGTTATAAAAAACGTTGTTATAAATCCTATCCACACCAGAGTGAGTAGCAAAACCAGATCCTATTCCTTTAGCACAACCATAAAATAAATTATTGTGAATCAAATTATTAGAAGTGTATTGGCCCGCAATTCTTAAGCCTTCAGTAACCCCTTGGAAAGTATTATATCTAGTAATAATTCCATTACCACGTTCAATATGGACAGCCCATGCAATTGCAGTACTAGTCTTAAAAGTATTATATTCCAAAATTCCAGAAGCACTATCAGAAACTCCTTCTGCGCTATTAAAAATAATATTAAATTTATTACCCATTCCATCACTCCGATCAACAATATTATGATGTATGTGAAAACCTCCATACCAGCCACCTAACTGAATCCCATCACCTGAGGAATATGTTTGATTCGGTTCAGTAGCATATAATGTATTGACGTGATAAATATTATTATATCCAATCTCTATATCTGGAACATAGACAGCATAAATACCATCAACACCAACATTATAAATTTCAGAATCAAGAATCTGCATACCTTCTGTATTGCCAATACGTAAACCAAAACCTCCTTGGGCACCAGGATTACTATAAGAAGCAGCTTGCCATGAATCATGGAAAGAACAACCAGAAATCTTGACTCCCGTATTATAAGGAGAGCCACCATCATAGCGGAAAAGAGAATAGATATTTGTATTGTTACCCGCTATTTCAAAATCAAGTAACTCAAAATTGGTTGCATTAGTCACCCAGATTGCATTGGCGTTAGTTCCTCCTGAGCCACTATATAAAATCTTTGGATTAGTTCCTGAACCATAAGCTCCAATAGTAACTCCGGTCAAATTACTAACGATGATACTGGTCGAGGTTGTATAAGTTGTCCCCTTCTTCTGAAGATAGTCCATATTGTTTTGGAAGGTAATATCAGTCCAAGCATCATATGGTCTCTCAATTGTTCCGTTTTCTAAACCGTTCTCATCATTATACAAAGGGTCAATGTAAACAATAGAAGTATCAATCGTAATCGTCACACTGTCATTTAATGAGTTCGAAACATTTCCAGCGGCATCTTTGGCCCAAGCATAGAGTGTCTTTGCTCCAGCTGATGAGAAGGTGTAGGAAGTTGGAGCAGAGACTGTCCAACCGGAAGCTCCAGATGATGGTTTAGTTGATGATTCATTAACTAGATAACCGGTAACAGCGACGTTGTCAGTGGCTGTTAGTGAAGAGATGGAGACGGTTAATGATGTGGCAGTTGTAGGAATTGTGAAGGCGGTGACGACAGGTAGTGTTGTATCCGAGATCGTAATCGTCACACTGTCATTTAATGAGTTCGAAACATTTCCAGCGGCATCTT
>CAZQOL010000030.1:0-10285 GCA_964595185.1 uncultured Candidatus Saccharibacteria bacterium
AGCCACGTATTGTGGCTGTTTTTCTTTGCAGATAGGGCTTTAAGCCCTATCTGGGGGTATTAAAAAATAAAACCCCATAAAATGGGGTTTTATTTAAGGGAAGAACTAGCGAGTGACACAGATTGAAGCAGGTTTGGAATTGAAGTTTCATTAATAGCTTCTGGAGCACAGACTGTGACTCTTCCAATCGATGAAACTTGAACAGTATATTGATCTGCTGTAGGCCCTGATGGTTCTACCGGCAAGCTTGGAACATAAGTTGGAACCAAACAACCAAGATCGCCTGTCTCGTCAGTGGCATTAGCTGCTTCGTTGCTTGAAATTTCAGTTGCAGAATCAGGTAAAACACCACAAGTATAATCTGTAGAATTAATTGTAAATTCTCCTTCAAAGACACCCTTATTATCGGCAATCCTTTGCCCGATTGCATTTAAAATTGTATTTACATTTGCTGTTCTTTCTGTGTTTCTAGATTGAGCAAATTGTTTTGCCGGATTAATCGCGACAATTACAATTGCAGCTAAAATAGCTAGAATTCCAATAACAATTAAAATTTCAATTAAGGTAAAACCTTTATTTTTATTTTTAATCATATATTAAAATAAATTTTATTAATAATATTCGACCTTTGTAAATTTAAAATCATATTGGATTTGGAAGTTCTTGGTATGAAATGATCGGAATAGAAAAGACAGTTGCATCAACTTCAGTTTTTAAATATGTATGAGCATTATTAACAACACTATGAGACAAAATAATCTGATATGGAGGAGTATTTAAAACAGAATAATTACAATTGTCTTCATTAATATCAATAGTAATATTATTAACTAAATAATTATTATCAAAGGCAAGAGCAAGTCGGGCTAATTCCTGACATGATTCTGCCAAAGCTTTGCTTTTTACTTTTGATTCTGAATCTAAAAGATTAAATCGAGCTGAAAAACTAAAATAACTTAAATTTACAGACACTAAAACCAAAATAAATGAAATTATAATTACTGAAAATAATGCAATAAAACCGGTAGACTTATTTACTTTTTTAATTTTTGAAATATTTTTCATGATCTTAAATATAGAAGATTAGAAATTTCTATCCCGTTGATATTAATAATTGTTTTGATTCCATCTGGTATTGGATCAAGATTATCTTGATAAATAAATGTGAGATTCTCGACCTTGATATTTCCAGTGCTAATCGGATTACAATCAATATCTTTAACACATAATTCAACGTATTTATAACCATGTTCAACTGTCTTTAAACGAAAAATAATTGGATTATCGATGTAATCATTTTTATTGATTTCTAATTCATGTGAAGTTCCTGATTGGGGATAGTTAATACTAATAGCGTCAGATAGTGCCCAATCAATTTTTTTTAAAATATAATTAATTTCTTCTTGATTAAAATTCTTTAAAGTCATTTTTTCTGAATTTTGAATTAATTGAAAAACTGTCACAATTAAACTTCCCATCATTATTGAAAATAAGGCCATATAAATAATTATTTCAATCAATGTAAATCCGGACGTCAACTTTGATTTATTAACTCCCAAAGTTGGTGTGGGGGTAAATCCATTATCTTTCATTTTGTTTTGAATTAATTTGTTATTATGCTTATAATATCTTTTCCTGGTTCGGTTAATGATTCTACCGCTACATAAATGTTATTACCTTCACAGTCCATTGTTATACCATTACCTCCCAATGTTTGCATAGACAGAAAGCTGCTCATTGTTTCATCTATTGTCCAAGGTCTTAAATTATTAACATCAGCTATATTCCAAACTTGGAATTGATTGGGCGTGACAAAAAATACCAAGAAGTCACGTACTAATAATTTATTAATACTCATTTTATTTCCTGTCCCAATATCTAGGGGCAATCCCAGAACTTCCATATTTGGATAATTGCTGATATCAAAAATATAAAATTCTTTAGGACTATATGTTCGGCCTAAAAATAATTTATTTCCAACTACAAATATGCTTTTTCCATGATTAGATCCAACTCCATTAGTGTTAGGAAGATCAGGGGGCGTATATCCAGAAATTTTAATTGGATTATTAGGATTACTAATATCTAGAATAATTATATTTTCATTATTAGGACTTGCAATATAGGCATAATTATTTTTTACAAAAATAGCATTTACACCGTTGCCTATGATATAACCACCTTTTCGAATCGGATTAATAGGGCTTGCGGGGGGACCTCCACCTCCCACATCAATAATGTTAAATTCTGTTCCGGATACTGCTTTGGCTAATCCTAAATATACATATCCTTTGTCATAAAAAATGCTAGTTCCGGCAGCTAATTTACCGCTACTAGTAATTGTCGGTATCTTTAAATTTGCGGATAGTATTGGATTGCTTGGATCACTTATATCAATAACTTGTAGTTGGGCACAATTATTATTTTGGATACAACCAGAGGAAGATCCTATATATGCATTCGCAACATATGCATAATTTTTTGAAACTTTTATAGCATTTAATCCAGAAATTGAATTTAAATTATTATCTAGACCTGAAAGATATATAGGTGATTGATTAATATCATTAGGTAAGTCTATGATAAAAAAAGTATTATTATTTGAATTTATAGTATTTAGAGCTGTAACATATAATTTATTATTAAAAACATCAAGATCAGATATTTTAATTCCGTTTGAATTTAATCCTGAAAAATTTACCGATGAAAAATTATGATAATTGGGAATTTTCCAATCATTTGGATCAATTAAGACAGAGCTGCATGTATCTCCGCCATCTATCGCTTCAATATTTGTTAATATACGAACAATTTCAATTTTTTGTTCATAGCCTGAAGTATTTTTCCAGATAACTTTGCTTGATATTTTCTTTGTAAAGAAATCAATCTGATCCACCAATAATCCATTTTTATAAATACCATTCTCAAAAAAGGGGATGGGGTTAACAAGATTAAAATCAAATTTTGATTGAATCACAACTCCTTCCATCATGGAGCTTGCCTGATAAATAGCCCCGCTATTCATTTCTATTTCAGTTGAGAATGATTGATTATTATTGATGACTAGCATGACTGCTGTTATGTTTATTATTAAAACAGTAAAAGCAATTAATAATTCTAAAGTAATCGAGCCAGAAGATAAATTTTTACGAAAATATTTTTTCATACTAAATAGTGCGGATTATTTACCAATCAATTAACCCTCTTTTATTTATATTTATATATTTTTGTTCAAGTCCATCATCTAATTTAATTTCACCAATATTTATTGGATCACCCGAAAGCTCTGTAAAAATTATTTCTATTTCAGAATCATCATCAAGTAAGTCAGGCGCGGCGGTAATATCGATTTTATTGTTTCTAGGAATATTTTCATTTGTTGATTCATATTCACTGTATGGTGTCGTTCTAAAAATTACATAATTATCTTCTTCAATATGAAGACCATGGCTACTTTCATGAATATTATTCATTGCTCGGTTGCGAATTTTTTGCAATATTGAAACTATAAGCAATTTCTCTTCTTCTAAAGATTTTTGATGATACATTCCTTGATCGACAAATGATCCTATTAAAACAAAACTGCTTAGTATTATGATAACAATCATTACTTCAATTAATGTAAATCCGCGTTTCCAGTTACTTTTTAAGAGCATTTGTAATCTCATATATTGGAGTGATAAATGATATTGCAATAAAACCAATAATAATACCCATAATAATCATTAAAAGTGGTTCAATAGAATTTGATAAATTTTTTGTTTGATCATCAAATTCGTTTTCGTAAAATTCAGATAAATAGATAAATGTTTCAGACAATTCACTACTTTTTTCTCCTGTCGCAACCATATGGCACAAGATATCGGGAAAAAGATTTGGGTATAAATACATAAGTTCTGAAATATTTTTACCTCTATTTATACCAAGCGAAATATTATGAAATGATTTTCGATAGCAAGAATTATTTATTGTCTCAGAAGTAATAATAAGTGTTTGATTTAGGGGAATATTGCTATTTAGCAATAACCCAATTGTTCTAAAAATATTTGAAATATTATAATTTTTTATTACTTTATTAATAATTGGTAAATGGAGTAACGTATTATCATAAATTAATTTTACTCTGGAATTATTTTTTATTAAAAACTTAATAGTACTTATTAAAATAGTGATTCCTAACACTATAAATATTCCACACGATCGTATTAAATTTGAAACCGAGATGATAATTTTCGTTGATAGTGGAAGTTGTGATCCAAGACTTTGAAATATGGGTAATATTTTGGGGAAAATATAAATAATTAAAAAACCTGAGACACCGAGAGTGGCAATAGTTATCACAATTGGATATAAAAGGGCACTAATAATTTTACGACGAAACAAAATTTCCTTTTTAAGTTCATTCGCCAAATGACTCATATCATTCACTAGGTTTCCACTTAATTCACCAGCCTTAATTATATTTAAAGTAAAATTATTAAATCCACCATTGCAACATTCAAGACTCTTAGAAAGTGATTTCCCATTTTTTAAATTAGTAGTGATATTACTGAAAATCATCTTTTCTTTTTTCGATTTTGTTTGGTTTTTTATTAAATTTATACTCTCCACAACTGAAACACCAGATTTTATTAAAAAAGAAAGATTTTTAATAAAAAATGTTTGCTCTTTTATTGATAATTTATTTTTGGATAAAAAATTTATCAATTTCATTGAATGAAGATATCTTTTATATTTAATCATATGCAACTCGTAAAATTTCATCTATTGTTGTGAGACCTAAAACTGCTTTATCATAACCATCTTCTAGCATAGTTTTCATTCCATTTTTTGTCGCCAATTTAGCAATTTCATCGGACGAAGCCTTTTGTAAAATTGCTCGACGTATATTATTATTCATTACTAAAATTTCACTAATAACAAGTCTCCCTCGATATCCTGTGTTGTTACAAAATTCACAACCTTGGCCAATAAAAAGAATATTTAATAACTTTTTTGAAAATATTGTTTCTATTTGATTTTGTTCTTCCTTTTTAAATTTTTTTTCTATTTTACAATTTTCGCAAATTTTTCTAACTAATCGTTGACCAATAACTAGGCTAACAGTTGATGCAACTAAAAATGATTCAACTTTCATGTCTAGCAGTCTTGGTAGGGTAGTTGCTGAATCATTAGTGTGTAAAGTTGATAAGACTAAATGTCCAGTTAGGGCAGTATTAACTCCGATGCTCGCCGTTTCAATATCTCTGATTTCACCAACCATTATAATATTTGGATCTTGTCTTAATATTGAACGGAGCCCATTTGCAAAAGTTAAACCATTCTTTGTGTTCACTTGAATTTGTTTAACCCCCTCAATTGCATATTCTATTGGGTCTTCGATTGTGACTATTGAAATATCTACTTTGTTTAACATTTTAATTAAAGTATAGAGAGTAGTCGTTTTTCCGGATCCAGTTGGTCCAGTAATTAAAATCATACCAGCAGTTTTTTTGATTGCTTCAATAATTTTTTGTTGATCGTAGTGATTAAATCCAAGAGTTTCCAGTGTAAAAGATTCAGCTTTATCATACAAAAGACGTAAAACAATATTTTCTCCATAATAGGTAGGAATAATAGAGATACGAATATCAATAGTTTCATATTCCCCAATTTTCATTCTGAATCTTCCATCTTGAGGAGAATAATGTTCGTCTATACGAAGATTAGAAATTATTTTAATTCTTGAGATTATTTCTGAGTATATATCTTTCGGGAAAAAATAATAATCATTTAGTATACCATCAATTCGAAATCTTATTCGAATTAAATCTTCTTGTGGATCAATGTGGATATCGGAAACACGTCGGTAAAAAGCATCTTTAATAAGTTCATCAATCAAATTAATAATTGAGATGTCTATACCTTTTGCTAATTCTATATTGATAGTTGAATTTAAATTATTCATAAAAAAAGCAAATTTTTTTAATAAGCAAAATAAATATATCATTACTATTTTATCAAAAGAATAAAGTTATCCACTTTTCCCAGCAAGGCTGGAAATATCTTTGTGGTATAACGGTGGATTTCAATTTTCAAATCCAGGTTGTTAAATATACACATTTCCAGCCTTGCTGGGAAAAGGCTTGCTATTGTTGATAAAATCAAATAAAATTAAATTATGGACAAAGACAAAATAGATAGTTTATTATATTCGAGGGTAAATAATTATACTGACGACAAGGATAAGAATGAAGACAGTAATTACGAAAATCATTACCTTGAGCAATATCGCATGTATCTTCATATTTATAACAGTACGAATGATCGGGCAAATAAATCAAATGATTTTTTTCTTGGATTGAATACGGCTATTATCGGAGTCCTTGGTTATCTAGAAACAAAAAATTTAGCTGACAGTAATTCTGTCATATTTTTGTTTGCCCCATTTGTTGGTATTGCAATATGTTATTGTTGGTATCAAATAATTATTTCTTATAAAAATATTAACAGAGCAAAATTTAAAGTTATTCATAATATTGAAGAAAAATTGCCTTTGTCATTATTTAAAACAGAGTGGGAATTATTAGGCCGTGGACAAAATGAATTAATCTATCGTAAGCTATCATCAATCGAGAAGAAAATACCAATTATCTTTATTGTTCTATATGCAGTTATCTTTGGAATAAGTTTGCCCTTGGATCTAGTCTCATTTCTAATTAAATAGAAGTTATCCACAGATATTTTCTTGACAGTGAACGCTCGTTCACATATACTATTAATGTAGTTAATTAATAGTAATTATGTCCAAAAGTAGAGTTAAATTATTAGAGGACAACATATATTTATGAGTAAAGAACAATATTTAAAAATAATAGAGCGTGAGATTCATAATGTTAATAAAAAGATTGATGCTAAAATTATTAAAGGAATGGATTATTCAAAGGAAGCTCTTGAACACAAACAGCTGCTTCATAAAATTCGTCAACATAAAAGGAAGGGAATTTGGGGTAATTTTCTTAATTCTTTAAATCGGTTTCCAAAACTTTCAAATATTTAATAAAAATATATATGTATAATAACTACAGAGAAAAATTAATTCGATTTTACAATAGAGATAAACGGATGCCGACATATACTGAAATGATGAGTCTGTTTGATTTTAAATCTAAAAATTCTGTTGCTAGACTTGTCGAAAAATTTATTGAAGAGGGTATAGTTGCCAAGGATCATTTGGGTCGTCTGATCGCCGATGTTTCGCTTTCATCTATTCCAATGCTCGGTAGTGTCAAAGCGGGTTTTCCATCTGATGTTGCTGAACAATTAAAAGATACAATAAACATTGATGAATATTTAATTGACCAAAAAGACAATTCTTTTATGCTTACAGTTGACGGGGATTCAATGATTGACGCTCACATTGCTGATGGTGATATGGTTTTGGTAGAAAAGACTAACGTCGCTAAAGATGGCCAAATTGTTATTGCCAATGTCGACGGAGAATTTACGATGAAATATTTTAAAAAAAGTGGAGACAAAGTTTGGTTACTACCAGCCAATAAAGATTTTAAGCCAATATATCCTAAAATGTATTTAAATATTATCGCTGTCGTAAAAGCTGTTATTAGAAAATACTAATGGTTATAATCCCGTACGAAGTCATATATGTTATTTAATTAAAAAAGTTTATAATAAGACTTTGGTGGTATTTTGATTATTAATATTAAATTTATGTAAGAGAATCTAAAGATTCTCTACTTCGTACGGGATGACCCAAGAACAAGCGTATAAAATAATGAAAACGGGAGTAAATATTTATCTAACCGGCAGTGCTGGTTGTGGTAAAACTTATCTTTTGAATAAATATATCGCTTATCTAGCACAACATGATGTTGCCTGTGCGGTTACGGCTTCGACTGGTATTGCGGCTACACATATGAACGGGATGACGATTCATTCATGGTCTGGAATTGGGATTAAAAATTTTTTAGATGAGAAAGGATTTGAACAATTAGAGGAAAAAAAATATTTATGGAAACGATTTGAGAAAGCAAGAGTTTTAATTATTGATGAAGTCTCAATGTTGCATTCTAGTCAGCTCGATATGGTTGAGAAAGTTTGCCGTCGTTTTAAAAGAAATGATAAACCATTTGGGGGGTTACAAGTCATACTCTCAGGTGATTTTTTTCAGTTACCACCTATAAGCACTGAAGTAAATAGTAATGAATCTGGAATGATTTTCAACAGTACGGCGTGGCAAATCTTAAATCCAGCCATTTGTTATATTGAAGAACAACATCGACAAGAAGATGACACCTTAACTGAAATTTTAAATATGATTAGAGAGAATAGGATAGAGGAAAAACATTTTAATTTATTAAAAGATAGAGTTGGGGTCAAATTAAAAAATGGTGTGAAAGCTACAAAACTTTATACTCATAATATAAATGTTGATGATATTAATAATATTGAATTATCTCAAATAGAAAAAGAAGAGAAAGTTTTAACAATGACCTCAAATGGGCCGGAAGTCTTAGTTGAACTACTTAAGAAGAGTTGTCTGGCTCATGAAAAATTAAAATTAAAAATTGGAGCAGAAATAATGTGTATTAAAAATAATTTTGACGCTGGTTATGTTAATGGATCCCGGGGTAAAATTATTGATTTTGAAAATGAAACAGGAAATCCGATTATTGAGCTATATAACGGCAGGAAAATAAGTTTAAAACCGGAACTTTGGGCAATTGAAGAAGACGGAAAAATTAAAGCATCTATTTCACAGATTCCACTTCGTTTGGCTTGGGCTATCACTATTCACAAGAGCCAAGGAATGTCGCTCGATAATGCTTTAATTGACCTATCACGGACATTTTCTTATGGAATGGGCTATGTGGCCCTATCGCGAGTGCGAACGCTTGCTGGGATAAGTTTAGTTGGTTTTAATATGGATTCACTGAAGGTTGATCCAAAAGTTTTAGAATTAGATCAGGACCTTAAAAATCAAAGTTTTCAGAATGAATTATTGTTTCGAAAATTAAAAATTGATGATCAGAAAAAACTGGAAGAGGATTTTATTATAAAGATGGGTGGAAATGTTCAAAGTGGTAATAAAGTGAAAAAGAAAAATATTGTCGAAAATAAAGTTCCTACAATTTTGATTACAAAAGAACTGCTAGAGAATGGTAAAAATATTAGACAGATTGCAAAAGAAAGAAATTTAACTCCTGGGACTATCACACATCATATAGAACAAATTGTGTCTGAATTTCCAGAAACAAATATTTCTCATATTAAACCAAATCAAAAGAATATTGATCTGGTTAAAAAAATAAACAAAAAATTAAAGGGGGAAGAAATTGGTAAATTAAATCCTATAAAGTTAATTTTAGAAAAAGAGGGTAAAAATCTCTCTTTTGAGGAGATACGAATTGCAAAATTATTCATCTAATATCTTTGACTTAAACTTTTTTAGTTATGGTATAATTGGGGTATGAATAAATATAATATAAAACAAATTTTGCTCATTATTCTTATTGTAATTATGGTTGGAGCTGTTATTTTAAGCATTAAACCCAAGGAAACTATGGCCCCAATAACAGATAAAATTAATGACACAACTGTTGTGGAACCCCTTAAAACATTTAATCTTTGTTATTATCGGGCAACAAAAACAAACAACGATTTATATGACATTGCTTGGCTTAAACTAAACATTCAAGGAGAGAGGATAACTGGTGAATTCCAGAATGTTCCCGCCGAGAAAGATTCAAAGATTGGTTCATTTGAAGGAACGGTGGGACCAGTTGATCAAAAAAGTATGGCACGGACTGCCAATGTTTGGTGGAATTCAAAAGCCGAAGGTATGGAAGTAAAAGAAGAATTAGAAATTAAATTTGGAGAAGGCAGTGCCACAGCCGGGTTTGGTGAAATGATCGATAGAGGAGATGGAGTCTATGTATATAAACATAAAGAAAATCTAAATTATATTGAACAAATGAATCAGTATGATTGCGAGTACCTAGATGAAAAATTATTTGCTGAAAAATATATTAAAGATAATATAAAACCAATCGCCACCAATGCTCCAGTTTTAGGTGGGTCTTGGTACGTCATTTCCGTCTCAATAAATCCTGCAACTAAAAGTGGGGAAGTTACATATGAAGATGGACATATCTTAAGTAAGGCAAAAGTTGAATATACATACAAAAATAATCCCGAAAGCCTTGTAATCACAAAATTTGAGGTAATTAAATAATTAAGTAATCAAAATCCCTCCAGATAGGGCTTTAAGCCCTATCTGGAGGGA
>CAZQOL010000031.1:0-9738 GCA_964595185.1 uncultured Candidatus Saccharibacteria bacterium
TTACTAATTTGAAAAAGTAGAAAAGGCATACTGTCCTCGTAGAGGAAGATATCCTACCGAGAATAATTGACGAAAAAGTTTTAGTCGAGGTCGATAAGCCCTAAAGGATTGCGTTTTAAACAAATGGATTACCATTTAATAAAACGGGAACGTACTCGCGGTCCTACCGAGAGGACCACATGGTGCATAAAGTATTATAATATAAGAATCAAACAATCTGACAGGAATAGAATCCCTTATGAAAAATTTGGGTTTATTGATATAATTTGGATATGGAAAATAAATTGAATTGTATTATCATCCATGGCTGTCCTTCTGGACCAGAAGAATTTATTAATATAAACGATCCAGGTTCTTATCCTAAACATTGGATTCCTTATATTAAAAAAGGGTTAATTCAAATGGGCATAAAAACTGAAACGCCCTTAATGCCTACTCCATGGACTCCAGATTATAATGCATTTAAAAAAGAATTTGAAAAATACTCAGTTTCTGAAAATACAATTCTTATTGGGCATAGTTGTGGATGCGCTTTTTTAGTTCGTTGGTTAGGAGAATCAAAACAAAAAATTAAAGAATTAATTCTTGTTGCTCCTTGGAAAATTCCAAAGGAAAATGACCCTATTAGAGAAAAATTTTATATATATCCAATAGATGAAACAATTAAATCTCGCGTGGAGGAAATAGTAATGTTTACAGCAGATGATGAGACCGAAAACGGAAAGAAAAGCTTAAAACTGTATCACGATATCCTTGGGGGTAAAATAATAGAATTAAAAGGTCATGGACATTATATTTTAAAACATATGGGGACAGAGGAGTTTCCTGAATTATTAGAAGAAGTTATGAAAATAAAATAAATGAAAATGGAAAAAATTTGGCAGTATTGGTTTAAAAAATTAAAAATATTATGAAAAATAAAACAATAGTTATTTGTTCTAGTGCTTCTTTTTACAAACAAGTATTTGAGGTTGAAAAACAATTTAAAGAATTAGGATTTAAAGTTAAAGTTCCACTTACTGCTAATAAAATGAAAAATACTGGTGATTTCAAAGTAGAAAAATATAAGACCTGGATGGAGAGACCAGAAGACTATAAAAGAAAAGCTTATTTAACGAAAAAGCATTTTATTGAAGTTGAAAAAGGAGATATTACTCTTGTTTTAAATTATAAGAAAAATGGGAAGAATGGATATATAGGTGGAGCGGTGTTGATGGAAATGGCTATTGCTTTCTATTTAAAAAACCAATTTATATACTCAACCCAATAGATGAGAGTTCAAAATATATAGAAGAATTACACAGGATGTTCCCGGTGATACTTAAGGGGGATTTAAAAAAGATACAATGATTTTATTACTAATTTAAGTTTATTAATATAATAAAAATATGGAAGGAAAAATAAAATTTGGAGATATTAGAAATGATTTGACTAAAAACAAAGAAACTAGTGATAATTATAAAGACCAAGAGGCAGATTGGTCGCAATACGATTCTCACCTATTTGATATTGGCAGCACTTTTTATGATGTCTTACCAAAGAAATATGTACAGGAGTTGAATAATAAAATTTATACTGAAAATGAAGAGTTTGGAATAGCATTTCAGGAATACATTGAAAATGAACTTTCTTTTGAAACGAAAAAGAGAACAGCAATTGAATTTGGTGGTCCAGGGACAAGGCTTTTTGGTGGTTTTAGCCGTGGATTTTTTAAAAAGACGGTTGGTGTGTGCTTAGATGATGTTCGTTCACATGGTACTAAAAATATTGATAATAATTCTGGGCATTCGGTGGTTACAGGAGATGTTTTAGATGTGAACAATCTGAAGTTATTTGATGAGATTAATAATAAATTAGGTACCAATAAGGTTGATTTAATAATTTCAAGGATGCAAGGACCATTAAGAGATTTAGAAAAAAACCCTGTAGTGTTGGATCGAATAATAAGGAAATGGTATAGTCTCCTTGATAAAAATGGGATACTATTTGCTCAGTTTGAGTATTTTTCTCAGCACAACCCGAATACTAAGCAAAAATATGAAGCGGAAATCAACCCTCCTTGGGTAACAAAAACCGAAAGATATGTTAAACAGTGGGCTGAAGCAGTGAAAAAAATGTATCCAGAGATTGAAGTCCAACTAGGAAGGGGAGTTCTCCGTTTGGTTAAGAAGGATAACTCACCAGAAGAATTAATTTCAAGCAAGGAGCTATTTAGTAAAGAATTAAATCTGGCTAATTAAATATTTTTAACTAATTATGTTGTTTACTTATAGGAATCGAACCCTTTATGAAAAATTTGGGTTTATTGATATAATTTAAATATGGAAAACTCAATTATTAAAACAAATTCACTAGAACAAAAATCTGGTGAAAAATTTGAACAGCTTTTTGATCATTGTTTTGAAATTAAAAAAATTGAGAAAGATGACCATATTATAGTTGGTGGAAATAATTTATGGAAAGATAAAACAAAAATTTCATGCGATTTGGGAAATTTTAAAGATTTTTTTGATACTATTCATAATAGAGTTGAGGGGGCAAATTTAGTTAAAATTAAAGAACAATTTTTATCTAAGGGCATAGAAATTAATGAGAGGCTATATGCTAAACTTTTCTTCTTTACTAAGGAATATTTAGAGAAATATCCTATTAACCAAGAAGGAGAAAAGCTACGTGAACAATTTTATAAACAAGAAAAAGATGGTAAATTAAGTGAAATTTTTAAAAAAAATAGTGCGGAATGTGCAGAAATTGCTATTTTAGCACAATTTTACTTACAACAAGAAGATGTCCAATCATCATATTTCAGTGGTGAAGTGGTATGGGATAAAGATGACGAAGAAGGTTGTAATCAACATACATTTATAATTATAAAAAATAACAATAGAACGTATATTTATGATCCTGCTAATCCAGTTGATGGGAAATTACCAAATATTTGCACAGTAGACAAAGATTTTGATAAAGAAGTTAGATTAAATAAAAAAGATTTGTTACAGCTACTAATATATTTACGAAAAAAGAAGCTTACTACGGAGTAGGCAATGGTTCAAACTTTGATAAAGAACGACATGTTGCTTAATTTTTCCCCTCTGTAACGCTTTAATAAACATCAACTGATTATACAGACCTCTCATATAACTCTGGTCAGATAATATGGTTATAATAATCTCTCATTCGAGCCAAAGACTCTCAGAATCTAAACGACCTGTTCTGGGAACCACATAGTAAACAAAGGCTTGTAAAATAAGAATCAAATTGCTCATGTGGAATCAACTTTTAAGTCTTGACTCGTAAATATTTTTTTTCTAAAATATTTATCGGTCGCAAAATTATTAGTAATTTAATTAATAAACTATGTTAAACATAAAAAATAAAATTTATTTATTGGCTATTTTACTTCTATTTGCAGGTTCTTTTTTCTTTAATTTTTCAAAAGTTAATGCTCAAAATGACAACAAAACTGAGCCAGTTATAGAAACAACTAAAACGCCGAACGGAACAAGTATAATTATTAATTTTCCAGATAATTATTCAGGTAAAGTAGTCACGACTTATGATGGAAAAGAATTTAAGACTACAACAACCCCAATAACTCAAAAAGAAATAGAAGAAATGAATAAGCAAATGGAAGAAAGAAGAAAAGCTATTCAAAAAATGATAGAAGAACAACAAAAACTGTTTGACCTAATGTGGAAAAGTTTTTGGTTCTAATAAAAAAATCACCCAACGGGTGATTTTTTTATTATTTTACCTTGATCTGGATTTTCTTTTTAGCCTCAGCCTGAAGTTTAGGTAAATTAATCGTTAAGACACCATTTTTTGTTTCAGCTTCTATTTTGTCTTCATCAACCTTCACTGGCAATTGAAAACTTCTTGAGAAACTGCCACTTTCACGCTCATAACGATAATATTTTTTATCCTTGTCCTCTTCTTTGTTCTCTTTAGTCATCTGACCTGAAAGAGTTAGAATATTATCATTTACTTCGACCGAAATATCTTCGGAAGAAATTCCAGGAACATTAGCAGTAACAACAATTTCTTTTTCTGTTTCAGAGATGTTTACTTTTGGAAAACCCATATTACTTTTTGAAAAGTTAGACATTAAACTATGGTCAAATGGAGACCAAAAAGATTCATCAAAAAGATTATTCATAGCATCACGAAGAGACAAGAAATTGTGTTCTCCTTCAAATGGAATGAGTGTATTTTTGTTGTTTTTCATAAATATAATAATTATTAATTACTTACTAATATTCGACCACCAGATATTTTAATCCAAGAGGGTATTTTATGTCAAGAATTGTCTAGTTGAAATGTGTTGGTAAAATAGGCCTACTATCTTTATTTTTATGAAAAATTTAGGTTTGTTGATATAATCTATATATGCAAAAAAATCATATACATATAATAAAGATGGGTGGAACGATAGAATTTATAGACCCAGCTTACGACAAAATGAATAAAGAATTAATGAAATTTGATTCTTCTGTTGAGAATTATTTAAAAAATCTTGTTAAACCTCATTTTACTTACAATATAGATACTGTTTGCGAAAAAGATAGCCGAGATATAAACCAAGAAGATTTAAAAAATTTGTGGGCTACAGTAAAATCATCGAAATATGAGAATATATTAATAACACACGGAACTTTTACTATGAAAGACACAACAAAGTATTTAGAAGATTTAATTATTAAAGAAAAAATAACTAAGAAAATTATCATTACAGGAGCAATGATTCCAATAGCTGGTTTTTCTTTTCAGACGCAGCCTTTAATTTGGGTTATAGTTTAGCCTCATTTAATAATATTGAGCAGGGTGTTTATATTTGTATGAACGGAGGTATATTTAAAGCTGATGATGTTGCAAAGAACATAGAGTTATTAAGATTTGAATAAGTTATGAAAAAAATTGGACAAGGATGGCAGTATACAACTTATGATTTAGGGAATGGAAAGGTTCTAAAGAAATTTCATTCTTGGCCAAAAGCATATTATGTAATGCTGAGAGACATTTTTCCTTTTAATAATGATTCTCTTTTTGAAATTCCAAGTTTTATAAAAGACGCGAAAGGAAAGGCAGATGAATCATTTGAAATATTGAAAAGAGTTAATATCCCACAAGAATGGATGGCAAATCCAAAATTTATTAATAAGTATGATTTTGAACAAGACAAAGTAAAACCATTACATGAAGTATTTGAACATTTAGATTCCAATGGAATTAAAAAATTAATAGATAAATTTATAGAATTTAATTTAAAATTATTAAACCTTGGCGTAATAGATAAGGGTTTTAATATTACAAAAAATTATGGAATAAATAATGAAGGAGAAATTGTACTGATTGATATAGGAGAACTTTTCGATGATAAAGAATTAATAAAGAAACAACTTAAAGACCGTGGATGGACTCATAGTTATGTGGGAGGATGTATCAAAGACAAAGAAGCCCAGGATTATTTTATTAGCGAGATGGATAGAAATTTTAAAGTGAATTAATTTATGAAAAAAATAATTTTAGCCTCCACTTCACCAGAAAGGAAAAAATTACTTGAAGACGCAGGATTAGTTTTTGAAGTTATTCCAAGTAATTATGAAGAAGATATGACTTTAGATATGGAGCCAAAAGAACTGGCTATGTTTTTATCTAAAGGGAAAGGAGAAAATGTAGCCTGTAAAATAGATGATGCGATTGTAATAGCAGCAGATACTTTTGTTTTATTTAATAATCAGCTAATAGGCAAACCACACACAGAAGAAAGAGCATTTGCGACGCTAAGAACATTAAGTGGAAATACTCATTCTGTTATAACCGGATTTACAATTATAGATACAAAAGAAAACAAAATTATTTCTAAAGCTATTGAGACAAAGGTTAGTTTTAAAGAATTATCTGATGAAGCAATTATTAATTATATAAAAGAAGGAAAACCCCTAAAGTTTGCTGGTTCATATACCCTTGTAGATATTTTTGATGAATTCATAGAGAAAATAGAAGGAGATCACAATAATATATTAGGATTGCCTGTTGATGATGTGATGAAGATACTAAAAGAATTTAATATTGAGAGTTAACGCTTATAATTTCTCTGTTAATTGTATGAAAAAAAAAGAAATCAAATCAATCCTTATTTTGCCAGATATTCGCTCAGCCATAAACATTGGGGCGATTTTTCGAACAGCTGATGCGGTGGGGATAGATAAAATATATTTGACTGGTTTTACTCCAAGACCGACTGATAAATTTGGGCGAATACAAAAAGATATATCAAAGAGTGCTCTTGGGGCGGAGACTTGGATTCCATGGGAATATAAAAAAACTTTAATTCCGCTTATAAATTCTCTTAAAAAAAGTGGATACACAATAATCGCGATTGAACAAGATAAAAGAGCACTGGATTACCGAAAAGTGCCAACCCAACAGGGGAAGGTAGCTATTATCATGGGTCCAGAGGTAACAGGCTTACCTAAAAAAATTTTGGATAAATCTGACATTATTGCTGAAATACCTATGAACGGGAAAAAAGAATCCCTCAACGTTTCGGTTGCTTGTGGGGTGGCTTTATTTAGAATTCTTCAACCCTAGAAATTTATCGATAAGTTCCAGTCTGGACTTGATTTGTATTAGCAGGAACTAGCAGAGGACTTTTAGGAGCTTCTTTTTTGGCTCCGCCCGCTAAGATCCAAATTATAAATACAGCCACAACGAATAATATAACCTCCATTCCAAAGCTTAAACCACCACTACTATGATGTTTTTTCTCTACTTTTTTATCTTTTGGTTTATCTGCCATATAATTTTTGATGAATATTACAAAAATGAGCACTGCGACCATTTACGACTTTCCTTATTATAACACCTTGGCAATTTTTTTTCACACACTTTGTTCCTTTTTTCTTATAAACATTATGATGATGCTGAAAATTGCCCCGCAAACCATCAATATTTCGATAATCAGACATTGAATCACCTCCAAAATTAATTCCTTTTGTTAAAACTTTTTTCATCTCATCATAAAGTTTATCTAATTTTAGTCTGGGAATTTTAGATGGATTTGATTCTGGGTGTATGCTAGAAGACCAAAGCATTTCATCAGAATAAATGTTACCAATTCCCGCGATTATTGATTGATCCATTAAGATTGTTTTAATTTTCCAATTCGGTTTTAGTGATAATCGCGCAATAAATTTTTCTTTAGTGAAATTTTTTTCAAGTGGCTCAGGTCCGATATTTTTTAAGTGAGGAGTGTGTTGTTTAGAGTCAGTTGGGATAATTGTGACTTTGCCAAACTTTCTTGAATCACAAAAGGCTAAATGTCTACCGTCAGATAGAGTAAAGACAACGTGGATAAATCTATTATAAGGGTCGTTTAATGGCCCTTCGTTTTTTGGGAGCCAACATATTTTTTTATTTTTTCTTTCTATAACTTTTTTGTATTCACCAAACAGCAAATGACCGGTCATCTTTAAATGAATTAGTATTGAATAACCATTTGAAAGATTAATTAAAATATTTTTGGCTCGCCTTTCGACCCCAATAATTTTTTGACCAATTATCTTCTTCTTGAAATCTTTAAAAAAAATATCATTTTTGATTGTATCTTTAAACTGTTTTATTTTTTGATCTTTTTTATTTAAATCAGTCCAGACATCCAAAAAAGTAAGACCAGGCAGGACTCTTTGTAAACCATTTACAGTTGTTGTAACTTCTGGTAATTCAGGCATAGATTAGTTTCTAGTAACTAGTGATTAGGTTCTAGAAGTAAATGATAATAAAAAACTATTCGCTAGAAACTAGCCCCTAGTTCCTAATAGACGGAGAGCTTCTTTGATGCGAGCGTTAGTTCCAATGGTAGTTGGAGGGACTTGTTTAAGAGCATCACGAGCTTCATTTTGAGAATAGCCAAGAGATTTTAAGGCTTCCAAAATATCACTCTCGTCTCGAAGAACACTTGGAGTGTCGGAGTCATTTTTGTAGTCTTTTAATTTATCTCTTAACTCAATAATAATTTTCTCGGCCGTTTTTTTACCAATCCCTGAAACTTTATTTAAATACCCAGTATCGCCTGTGGCTATGGCTCTTTTGAGTGTATCTATTGGAGCAATTGATAAAATGGATAAAGCAGACCGTGGGCCAATACCAGAAACATCAAGCAGTAGTTCAAAGAATGACATTTCATTAATACTCTTAAATCCATAAAGATCAATAGAATTCTCTCGGACGGCAGTATGGACCCAAAAAGTTCCATGTTCTCCCAAAACAGAGGTTGTTAGATTTTCTGGAGTGATAGATAATTTATATCCAACACCCGAAACATCAATAATAATGAATTTTGTATCAATGTGAACTATTATTCCTTCTATTCTTGCAATCATATTTTAATAATATCAAATATTGCTCTTTTCGGCTATTTCTGGTATTCTAATGGAGTCTCAGTCAAAAAACATTAATAAATAATTATATAAATTATGCCAATCACAAAATCAGCCAAGAAAGCATTACGTGGGTCGCTTGTTAAAAAAGCGATGAACGATCGTAATAAAAAAAATATTAAAGAAACGGTAAAGAAGATTGAAAAGCTTGTAAAAGAAAAGAATAAACCTGAAGCAAAGAAATTACTCCCAACAGCCTATAGTGTTATTGATAAAGCTGCCAAGCGAGGAGTTATCAAAAAAAATACTGCTTCAAGAAAAAAAGCCCGTTTATCAAAGATAACAAAAGAATCAAAATAATAAAATTTCCACACTCGGTGTGGAAATTTTATTTTACATGATATAATTTATTTATGAAAGATTTATTATTTTTTTATGGACTCGAGTGCCCTCATTGTTTGATCGCTGAAAAACATGTTGATAAGCTTATTGCCGAAGGAGTAAATATAAAGAAAATTGAAGTTTGGCATAACAAAGAAAATGACCAGATGTTAACCAATTTAGATGTGGGTGATGATATGTGTGGGGGAGTGCCATTTTTTTTGAATCAAAAAACAGGTAAAACTATTTGTGGAGAAGCAACGTATAAAGAAATTAAAAAATGGGCTGAAGGTAATTAAAAAAAGATATCAGCGATGGCTGATATCTTTTTTTAATTAGAGTGTACTTTATTGTAATTCGGGAGCAGTAGTTTCTGGGGCGGCTGGAATTTGATTGTTAACAAACGGTTTAACAACTTTATAATCCCAATTCATCATTCCGCCCCTTTGGATGTTATAACCTCTGGCTTGTGATTTTAATTCTCCAAATTGAGAACCTAGACAGAAGGTCATCATAAGGATAAGAATTAAAAGTAAATATCTAAATAAATGACATTTATTCCAAGAACAACATTTTTTTGATGAACAGCAGCTGTTCATTTTCTCGCAAGAACAATTTTCGCAACGATTTTTATTTTCTTCCATATTTTTTTGACTCGCCATAGCTTTATATACGGCGGTTTAATTAATTAAATTTTTTCTATTAAACTCGACTAAAGATTAGTATAGCATAAAAAAGATAGATATATGTGGTCCCGGCAGAACATCTTCCTCTACGAGGACAGTAGACCTTTTCTACTTTTTAAAATTAGTAAATTTCAAAAAGACAGAAAAGCTTTTCGCTCCCTGCACGCAAGCAAAGAAGTTTGCTTGCTCGAGACCACATTATAAAAAACCGACACGAATTCGGTTTTTTATAATGTGGTCCCGGCAGGAATCGAACCTGCATCGCAACTTCCGCAAAGTTGCGTCCTATCCAT
>CAZQOL010000032.1:0-4356 GCA_964595185.1 uncultured Candidatus Saccharibacteria bacterium
TGATGGATATAAAGACTCAAGCGCTACAAAAATAGATTTTTTGCGAAGTTCAATTAATTGTTTTAAAAATGGACGATCTTCATCATAATCAATCCCGTATTCTGTTCCATCCCAATCATCTTTCCACCAACAAGGATTACAATACATTTTAGATTCTCCTTCGGGTTGATACAGGCCAATAGTAAGCTCTCCACAAGAATCACATTTTTTCTTATAAAAAGCATTAAGGTTGCCAAATGACATTCGTCGTAACATCCGACAATACGGACAAAACGTTGGTGGAGGAACTTTTATTTTCTCATAAAAAGAAAAATCATCCGGTTCGATGGTAAAATCTTTCTTGCAATTTTGACAATTTTTTGTTTCCATGTTTATATTTTCCCAGCCTTGCTGGATTTTATGATTGACGAATGAAAAATGTCCGGCTGGTGCGGCGCACCTATGATAATTTCCATTTTTGGTAAATTCCCCCTTTTTATAACTTTTTTTATATTATCAAAAAGATCTTTTTGGTCATATCCCAGATAAACAATTTCTGGATTTACTTCTCTTAAAGTATTATATGTCTCCATTTCTGGATCGCCAAGTAAAACCAAATCAATATCCTCAACTCTTAAAAGTTCATTTATTCTTTCGGCCTCACTCAAAGTCGGCATTTTGCCTTTTAATTTTTTTACAATTTCATCACGAGCAACAATAGCCACAAGATGATTGCCTTGTTTTTTTGCTTCTCTTATAAAAGAAGTATGCCCTTCATGAATTCCATCAAAAACACCAAAAATTACTACGGTTTTATTTATCATAATTATTCTATAACTTCCATCATCCATTCTTTATACGGATGATTTATCCGTCTAACATCAACCCCGGCAATCAGAGGTACACTGTAAGTATGATTATCAGAAATTATTTGATTGACATCTTCAAGCTTTGCTTCAAAAGTAGTAATAAGTAACATCGCCTGAGAAACACATTGAAAAGCGCCTTCCCAATTATAACAAGATGAAATTGGCCAAAAATCAACACAGGCCGCAATTTTCTTTTCAATAATTAGACTTCCAAGCTCTTTGGCTTCATCCATGTTTTTACATGTTGTATATATAAAAACCATAAAATATTGAGATTATTAAGCTTGCTCAACTCGACCCTCACTACTTAATATTTTAACATTAAAAAAACCAACATGTCTATAGGAGAGATCAATTCAAATTCTGCTGATAACATTCTTCACAAGCTATTTTTTTATATTCCCATTCCGGTGGATAATAGGCTTCAATATTTTTTTGACAATAATGGCACTGGTAAGGATGTGATTCTAGTACAGAAGTATATTTCATATTCTTTTTTATTCGAACATCAAAATGATATCTCGGTAACGGAATATTATTTTGTTTATAAAAAATTAATTCGTTCTGTGCGATATTAAAACGCCAACCGGTTTCTGGGCAAATCAAGGCTTGAGAACAAATCTCTTCTGTTATATCGTTTATCGAATCCGGTAATTCACTAGTTGGCATTCCTTCTATATGGCCCTCATTAATATCCTCCCAATAACCACCCAAACGCAGGATATCTTCTTTTTTTGTTTCAGGAAAATACAAAAAACTAGTTGAGAAATTAAATGGCCCAGCCGACATGGCATACGGCAAAAACTTTCCGTATTCATTTCTTTCTTTCATTTCTGAAATTATTTTTTCTTTTAAAACTTCATATTCCTCTTTAGTGTATTGTTTATTTAAAATACAATATTTTTTCTTCTTCAAACCAACACAGCCAAAACAATATTCACACTCAATACATAAATCTAAATATTCAGAAAATCTTGATGGAGACCAATTGCAGTATTTGAGAGCATAACCATTTAAACAATTCGCAGAATTTGCAACCATCTCCGAATCCCAACATCCACCTGTATCAATACAAGATTTTTCACATCTTCCACGAATACAATTACAACTATCTTCGGAATCACTAATTGTAAAACAATTATAACAATTTTTTACATTCATCAACTGATTTCCTTTTGAATTATATGTTTTAAGATTAAAATTTTGTCTATGAATTATTTCATCTCTCATAATTTCTTCAAAACGTTTTTTATGTAATTGAATTGACTCATATGAATCAAGCTTAAAAGATTTTAATTTATCAAGATATTCTTCTTTCGTATACTGAATATTTTCAATACAATATGATTTTCCTCTGAGGTTCCAGCACATAAAACAATTCTGACAATTTCGACAATCAAATAAAAAATGAGAATCAACACAATCACGAGAATGGTGTGAATACAAAAGGTGATAAGAGTGATCACAGTAGACACAATCATAACTTCTCTCCATATTAAAACATACAACAACATCAATTGAGTTTTTAACGTTTATATTTCGATATGAATAATGTAAATCTTCACAATCCACCACCGAGCGAGAAAGGTAACAATTTTTGGAATTCCAAACATCGTCACACCAGTCACAATTAGTATTTTTACTACCGTTTTGATGAGGATGTGGAATCCTTTCTTGAAGTTCCTGCAATTGAGTAAAAAAAGGTTTTGTGTAATCATAATCTATACCATAATCCATTGCTTCCCAAGCGTCACTATGCCATTCTGTTAAAGTATATATAGGATATCTATTTTTTTCTGGTAGAACGGTGATCAGACTTTCTCCTGAAAAATCGGATTTTCCTCTTCGAAATTTTCCAAAGAGCCAAAAAGATAAATGTATCTTAACTCGACAGAAGAAACAAATTGTTGGTATTTCAATTCCAACTTTTTCATACATACTCATTTCTCCACTTGAAATGGTAAATTCTTTATTGCAGTGTTCACACGTTTTATTTATTTCAGTCATATAATTTTCCTAGAACCTAGAAACTAATTACTAGAACCTAATTTATATTAGTGGTTCACTTCCCTTTTCTTCTTTAGGAGTAGTCTCTTTAGATTTTTCACCTTCATAAGAACTTTCATTTTTATCATTTTTACCAACAGCCGTAATTGCAGCCTTTTCTTGAGCCGATCTTATAATCGTCGATTCTTCTTCGGCAATTAAACGCTGAGCTTCTCCTGCCAAGATAGCATACTTACGACGAGAAGCATCTAGAATTTCTTTACGATATGAAGGGTGGGTAGCTGGCAAAACTTTAAGTGTCTCGGCCGAAAATGGATCATAACTTTCTCCATCGATTGTCATTTTAATAAAAAATTCTCCAACTCCAAGGTTGATCATATCTTTAACTTCAAAAATCGGAGCAAAGTCGGCTTTCAATTTTACGGCGTCATCACCTCCAACTCGAAAAGAAATCATAGAACCTGTATTACCCAAAACTGCTTGCTCTACTTTTGGTAAAAGCTGACCCACATATTGATGAGCCACGACAAGATTAATGCCGTATTTTCGAGCCTCAGATAAAATATTTTCAAATGTATCCGTCACAATGTTTTGGAACTCATCAACATATAAATAAAAATCGTGACGATCTTGAGGTTCAAGTTTAGCTCGAGCCATTCCGGCTTGTTTAATTTTTGTTAAGAACATAGCTCCAAAGAATGAAGAATTTTCTTCTCCAATTTTTCCTTTCGACAAATTAATCATCAAGATTTTTTGTTCATTCATTAATTTCTCAAGATCAATTTTATTTTCTTTTTGACCGAAAATATTTCGAAGCATTGGGTCAGAAAGAAATTGCCCTAATTTGTTAACCAAAGGAATGATGGCGTCGGTATCAAATTTTTCTGACCAGTCCGCGAATTCAATAGCCCAGAAACGTTTGACCATGTCATCCTCTATATACTCCACAACCTTCTGACGATAATTACGGTCAGTCAACATTGAAATCATTCCTCGCATTGTGGCATGTGGATAATCAAGAAGAGCCAAGACCGTAAAACGAAAAACGTGCTCAAGACGCGGGGTCCAGTTGGCTCCGAATTGCTTTCTTAAAACTTCAATCAACCCTTGGGTCAATTGGTGTTTAAAAGTCGGATCAATATTGGCCAGCGGGTTAAATGATGACGGATATTCAACATCCCCAGGATCAATCAAACAGACATCTTCAATTCGCTCTTTCGGAATAAAATTTAAAATATCTTCAATCAACTCACCGTGGGGATCAATAATACAAAGTCCTTGCCCGTAAGCAATATCTTGGCGAATCATCAGTTCGAGTAATTTTGATTTACCAACTCCGGACTTACCGATAATATACATATGACGTCTGCGGTCGATACGTTTAATCCCAAAGACAAATTTTTTCTCCTCCAAAGAAGCCACGTAATTTGTTCGGCCAATAAAAACCACTTCACTTGGATCTGATTTTCCTAAAGTTGGTAAATCAGGTGGCGGTGGAGCA
>CAZQOL010000032.1:4366-9702 GCA_964595185.1 uncultured Candidatus Saccharibacteria bacterium
TTTGAATTTTATTCGGCTTGTTTAAAGACATGTGTTTATATTGTATCAAATTATAATAAAAAGTATAATACGATGTATGACTGAACAAAAATCACACCTCGAAGACCCACAATTATCAGAAATCAAAAAAGAATCTTTATTGGAAGAAGGGGACCTGCCCGCCCTCACGACAATTCGGGAGCAGGCGGGAAATTATGTAAAAAAACTCGGCCCAGGAATAATTACGGGAGCGGCGGATGATGATCCTTCAGGCATCGCCACTTACTCACAAGCTGGAGCGCAATTTGGCACCGGATTATTGTGGATGTCTGCTTGGGTTTATCCCCTTGTCGCAACAGTTCAAGAAATGTGTGCCAGAATTGCACTTGTGACAGGAAGAGGTCTGGCATCAAATATCAAAAGAACATACTCAAAAAAATTTTTATATGTTTGTACTATCCTTTTATTTTTTGCAAACACCTTAAACATTGGAGCGGATTTAGGCGCAATGGCAAAAGCAGTAGAATTGATTGCGCCCAAAACCTCATTTGTTTTGTCAGTTATTTTTATCGGCCTAGCCGGATTATTTCTTGAGATATTAGTTCCCTATCGAAAATATTCAAAATATTTAAAATGGTTAGTCTTAGCCGTTTTCTCATATATCCTAACGGGCCTTATAATAAATATGGATTGGTCGCAATTGTTGCATGATGGACTTATTCCACATATCACCTTTTCAAAAAGTCAGATTTTATTAATCACCGGAATCCTCGGAACAACTATTTCACCTTATTTATTTTTTTGGCAAACATCGCAAGAAATAGAGGAAGATATTTTAAATGGCAAAAAAACAATTCAATCACGCAAAGGAGCAACAAAGACAGAAGTAAAAGAAATGCGTACCGATATTTGGGCTGGGATGTTTTTGTCCAACCTCGTCATGTTTTTTATCATCGCCGTTTGTGCAAACACACTTTTTGTAAATGGAATTACAAATATAAATACCGCGGCCGATGCCGCCATTGCTCTGCGACCACTCGCAGGTCACTGGGCCTTTCTTCTTTTTGCAATCGGAATTATTGGAACAGGCTTACTCGCAATTCCTGTTTTGGCTGGCTCAACTGCGTATGCTATTTCAGAAAGTTTTGGCTGGAAAGAAGGTTTATACCGAAAATACAAAACCGCTCACGCTTTCTATGGAGTAATTATCATTTCAATTATTGTTGGAATATTAATAAACTTTATTGGAATTGACCCAATCAAAGCTCTTTTGTATTCTGCGATCGCAAACGGTGTAGTTGCCCCAGTCATTTTAGTCTTCATTGTCAAGATCAGTAGCAGTAAAAAAATTATGGGTGAGTATCGCAACAAACCCATCACAAGAATCCTCGGCTGGACGGCTACCATCTTTATGTCTATCGC
The DNA here is from genome assembly GCA_964595185.1 of uncultured Candidatus Saccharibacteria bacterium. Lineage (GTDB taxonomy): Bacteria > Patescibacteriota > Minisyncoccia > Phycocordibacterales > UBA9973 > UBA8515. The sequence continues at coordinate 5,768 of CAZQOL010000032.1, forward strand.
CGCTATCGCAACAATTTTTTCACTGTTTTAAAATAAAATATTGTAGTCATAATATTTCTTTCTACTCCTTGTTAATAAGAAATAAAAAAACCAGTGGTGTATTATCACCACTGGGCCTGCTGTCTTTTAAAAGAAAAAACTCCGTGAAAGCCAAATTCCCAAAAGAACAACATTGTTATTAATATACACTATTTAATGAAAAAGTCAATAGCATTAAAAACAATCAAAATCCTCTATCAGCTTTTGATCATTTAAGCACTAAATATTATTTTTTTTCAACTACAATCGTGCACTTTGTCAGCAAAGCCACCAACTTCCTCCAGATAGGGCTTAAAGCCCTATCTGGTCGATATATCCCCTATTTATTTTTCGTCGATCCAATATCTTGGAGTCTTATCACATTTGCTTTCAGAGACATCTGCATCACTGACCGAACACCAATCAAAGATTGCGCCATTTAAATACACTTCGATTTTTTTAACCGACTCGAACTGAAAGGCTGATTGATTGATCTGCTCACGAATTTCAGGGAAAGAACATTCTCCTGGGCCCGTCATTCCACCTGTGAGCATAACTTTTGCAACTCCATCTTTTATACTTACAGATTGATAAAATAGTTTCGTATAACTTCCAATTGGATTCCTGATATCATCACTTTTAATTTCAGATTCTGGTTTTATATCAAATAACATTTTGTATGTGGCATCAAGAACTGCTGTAGTTTTTGGGACAGCATGTGGGGCAAAAAATATTTTCGATCCACAACCAATATTACCACCTGTTGAGATAAGAGGAATTTTTAGAACCGTCAGCGCACCCTGATTACCACTACCACTTCCATCGCAAAATTCACCAACACAAGAATAACGACTTGGTTTGCGATCTAATACAGTGTTTTCATTTACATTATCAACAACTGTTTCTTCTGGTGGAGTATTAGTTTGTAAATTATTTTCTATCTTATTATCCTCCTGCTTTGAATTATTGGAGAAAAAATAAACGAGTCCTAACGCTAATAAAATTATGATAATAACTACCAAAACCATGTTTAACTTAGAATTGTTTTGCATATTCTGATTATACTACTAAGTTCATACTCTATCCAGATCCAGATAGGGCTTTAAGCCCTATCTGGGATACTCTTACCAATAACTTCTTGTACTATCCCTTGAACAATATCTCCTTCTTGTGGAATAATTGGTGTATGTTTTGAGTTTGTACTTTTGGGTAGTAGAATTCTCCTCCCATCTTTTTTATCATAATATTTAATTGTTACATTTTCTCCATTAAGTAACACAACCACCTTATCGCCCGTCTCTCCTTTTTCTGATGCCCGACATAAAACAAAATCCCCATCATTTATTCCAACCTTATTCATCGAATCACCTTCTGCTCTGACGATAAAATATTTAGCACCTTGTTTTATTTTACTTTTTTCAACCATTATCATTTCTTCTATATTTTCTTCTGCCATTAAAGGGGTTCCGCAAGGAGCGGAGCCTACCAAAGGGATGTTAACTAACTCGAACTTATTGAAATAGGGTGATTCAACTTTTTTTGAAATTTTATTTTCAACTTTATTTTCCAAACGATTTCTAAAATAATTTTCAGTTTCTTTGTCGGTAAAATATACATAACAACCCTTCATTCCCCGAGTCATAAGAGTCCTATAAGTATTCTTTATAATTGAGTCTGCTTTTTTATTTGCTTCTACGGGGTCATTTTTATAATCTTTACCATACCCCTTAAGTGAAGCATCTGTACGGGCCCGTTTTTTAGGATTTGTAATAACTTTTTCATCTCGAATAATAAAATCTGGGCCAATTATTACTCCAATATAATCTACCTCAAGACCTTGACAAGTATGTATACAACCAATTTCATTAACAGATTCAGGAGCCATAATCCATAAATTTCCATCACTAGCAAGATTCCATTTCATTTCAAAATTATATTCAGGAATAATAATATCATTCATATTTCTGTCTTTTTTACTTATCCAATTCCAACAATAACCCGCCACGAGACGAGCTTTATTATTTATTTTATTTTTCTCAAAAATTAAATCCCGCAATTCATTTGGAGAACTTAAAATTCTAAAATCATATTTTATACCCTCGAGACTTGTATTTGCTGTTTCGTCTATTTGAAGAACGTCATCAATCCAAGAAAGATAACCATCTGAACCATTACAACGAAATTGTGATTCCAGCTTCAAATTATGAATTTTGGCACCAAGCTTATTTGCCCATTTTTCAATTTCTTCTTTTTCCCCGATGTCATGCCACGTCACTTTTTGATCTTCATCAATAAAGAATACAGAAGATTTTGATGCTTCTATTATTTCTTTAATTTGATTTTCGCCAAGGTTTTTAAACATCCCAGACTTTCCATTTAATCTGTGAGCTTCATCCACGATAAGAAAATCGAAAATATCATTATCACAACCTATATAAGACCCTGAACCCGTAAACATGTTAGAAATATTTGTTCGTCTTAATGTTCCTGTAAGTTTACTTTCAAAAACTGCCCGTGGTGCTGAATTTTTCGTTACATACTGAGTATTTAATCCAAGTTTTGTTATAGCGACAAGTAAATTAATAGCTACTACAGATTTTCCTGTGCCTGGTCCACCCTCTACAATTAAAATGTTTTTGTTACCTTTACTTGATTTTTTTGCAAAAGCAAGAGCCGTTTCGTAGACAATTTTTTGTTCATCAATCATTATAAATTCTTGATTTCCTTTTATCATTGAAACCATACTATCTGCAAGATTTTTTGAAGGACGAATTTCTCCGTTATCAATACGATACATTATATCTGTCTTATCTCCATATTTTATAAATTTTGAAATAAAATTTTGAAGTTTTTCTTTCTCCCCCTTACAAAAAACTGGTGCTTTCTTTATATAATCTTCATAAAAAGAATTTTTTATAATATTATTATCTATGTGATTGTGTAAATATGCACAAGGCTCTAAACCTATATTTTCATTATAAACAGTTGCATTAAAACCAAACAACAAAGAAGAATAAGACCAGGCTTGATACGAAGGGTGTAATTCCTCACTTAAACCTTGCTGAAAACGCGTTAAAACTATTGCATCTTTATCAGTCATTTGTATATCTGTCCATTGTTTTAGTTCAACAATAATAACCTTATCATTATAATCCTCATCTTGTCCTGTAATAATAAAATCTATCCTGTTTTTTGTTCTAGGAATAGAATACTCAATAGCAATACCAGAATTATTGGGTATCAACTCAGAGTTAATGACATGATACATTGACCCAAGAGAATTTTTCCATGATAAATATTCATTTTCCCCAACATTCTTATTTAGTTTCTGTTTAACTGATTCTTGAATTATATCTTCAATACAGCCATTAGATACATCACTAAGAAATCCTTCCTTGTTTGTTTTGTAAACAATCATAATTACAGTTGATTATATTTTGTATGCTTCCCTTTTGATTTTTTGACTGGATATTTTTCGGAATTTTTTATTAGTTTTTTTTCTGAGGCCTTGATTATATCTATTTTTAAATCATGGCTCATGAGGAGAACCCAATAAAATACATCAGCAAGTTCCTCGGCTATGTGTTCTTTATGGGTTTTCACATATAGCTCTATTTCCTCTTTTGATTTCCATTGAAAATGCTCAAGAACTTCGGAGGCTTCGAGAGATAAAGATATGGCTAAATCTTTAGCATTATGAAATTGCTTCCATTTCCTTTTGTTTCTAAAATCAACAATTTTTTTAGTGAAAGCTTCAATATCTGACATATTCACATCATCCCACATTTGAAACTTTTTTTCAAATAGTTATTAAAATCCATATTTGCCAAACGCCTTGCGTTTGGCTTCCCAGATAGGGCTTAAAGCCCTATCTGGGATCACAATTAGACTATTGCAAAAAAATAAAAATCAGGTAA
>CAZQOL010000033.1:0-9685 GCA_964595185.1 uncultured Candidatus Saccharibacteria bacterium
GGTATGAATTTTTAGTGAAATCAAAGCGTATTGATAAATTATTAAAATGCAAAAAAGATACCAGAATGATTTTCTTAAGTGGAGTAATTTGTTTTTCTTAATTCCACTTATTATTGCTGTTTTCTATAACCTGTATTGGTATGCAATTATTTTATTAGTTGTCTTTATCGTTTCATACGATTTTCATTTTTTTAGTGAAGCGAAGGAAGTTTTTTATTTAGATGTGATTTTTTCAAGCATATTAATGATCTCTAATTTTGTTTTACTTTTTATGGGACATTGGTTACTTCCATATAGCATCATCGCTGTCATCTTTGCATTAGTTGCTCTGTTTTTCTATTTTAGAAGATCTAAACATGATTATTACATTAATCATAGCTTGTGGCATATATTTTCCGCCGGAGTTTGCATCTTTTGTTTAATAACTTTTCTTCTTTTTTAAAATTTAATTTTTAAATAATTATCTAAGCGGTTAATCCAACTTAACCCACTTGTGGCTACTTTTTCTGTTGCTACATTCTGCGCATTTAAAATCCTCGGGTAAATCTTCCCATTTAGTTCCAGGGGCTATTCCTCTTCTTGGGTCACCCTTTGCTTCGTCATATATCCACCCACAGTCCATACATCGATATCGAGACATAATTTATATCGTGATTATTATTAATATACTTAGTATATATGTTTTATAAAATTTTGGTATAATAAAAACAATTATCAATAATTTTTAAAAAAAATATTATGAATAAAGTTACACATTTTGAATTTCCTTGGGACGACAAGGAGAGGGCGAAGTCTTTTTACGAGAACGTTTTTGGCTGGAAACCATTTGAGTGGGAACAGTTTGGTTATACTAGCTGGCAAACAGGAGACGTAAACGAAAAAATGCAACCAACTGAACCTGGTTTTATAAACGGTGGTTCTAGTAAACGTGATCCTAGTATGCCGTACCCAATGTTTTACATTGACGTGTCGGATATTGAACAAGCTCTTAGTAAGATTACAGAAAATGGTGGCATGATTGTGCGTGGCAAGACTCCACTTGGAGAAAATGGTGAGATGGGCTTCTTGGCTTGGTTTAAAGATTCCGAAGGGAATATTCTTGGCTTATCTCAATAAAAAAGAGCTGAGAAACTAGTTTTTTAAATTTTTATAAAAGAATAAAAAATAAGCAAGGACATTCTTGCTTATTTTTTTAATTGATTTCAATATCAACGTAAACTATTTCTGGAAACTTTTCTCTGATATTTTTTTCTATTTTATCAATATGAGCGCCTACTAACCTAGGAATTCTATCAGTTGTTTTTATCATTAGTTTGGTAAATTTCTTAAAACTATCTTTGATATCATTATATTCATCTTGAAGATCTCCAGCCTCATATATTTCTTCATATAGCGGTGAGCCGTTCCACTCCACTGTGATATATATTCTGTATTTATTTACGTCAATAGCAACTGATTTAAATTCAGAGATATTTTCTATACACGGATCTTCTAGTAGAAATTCAGAGATTTCTTTAGTCGTTTCTTCGTTTAGAGATTTTCCAATAATATATTGATAGTTTTTCATAATTAAAACTATTGCTAAAAATCCTAGAATTAATCCAACAATAATTCCTCCAATTGAATCGTAAATATTATTCCCTGTAAAATGAACTAAAAATTGTGCAGCAAGTGCAACAAGGACACCAAGAACTGCTGCTCCGTCTTCGTAAACAACAGCAAGTGTCACAGGGTCTGCTCCGATAAATATTTTTTTTGAAAGTTTTCTCCGTCCCTTTAATTCTTTTATGGCAACTATTAAAGTAATCCCTTCAATGATAAATGCCAAGCATAGTACAAGAATAATATAATAATTAAAATCATGAATATTACTCTCGGCTCGATGAATTAAAGAGTCAATAGAATGATAGACAGTGACCCCAGCTCCAATAAATAGAATTCCGCAGGCAGAAATTAGTGACCAAAAAAATCTTTCGATCCCATAACCATATCCCCGAGCATTATCGGCAGGCCTCCTTGATCTTTTAAGTCCAACCAAGAGTAATGATTGGTTTAAAGTATCTGCAAAACTGTGAACACTTTCAGCAAACATACTTGCAGATCCCGATAAAAAGGCGACAATCGTTTTAATAATTGTTACAATGAAGTTACCACAAAGGGCCATAATTACAGATTTTTTTCCTATCGTTTTTTGCGGCATGTTTTTATATTATAGCATATTTTATGAAATCGATTTTACCGATTATTTATATAGTATCATTTGCCATCTTGCTTATTGGGATAGGACATTTGGCGATATACAAAAGTGTAATTACGGTTTTTGATATCTCGACAACAAAGGTTTTAAATATTATCAGGATTATTTCTTTTTTGGGAGCTCTAAGTTTTATTGCCACTAATTTTATTATTCAATTTGGTTATAGTAAGGTTGGGTCTTTCTTATATAAAATTAGTGCTGTTTGGCTTGGAACAGTTTATTTTTTATTTTTAGCAAGTGTAGTTATTTTGATTATTTTCACCCTAGCTTACTTATTCGGCACATCATTAATTTTTGCTCGAGTGATTGGTATTATTTTAATTTTAGGAGCACTTTCTACTAGCCAATATGGAGTATTACATTCTTATAATATTTTAACAACCAGATACACTGTTTTTATTAATAATTTACCGGAGGAATGGGTAGATAAAAATATTGTCATGTTTGCTGATTCACATTTCGGGAGTATGCGTAATCTTTCTTTTGGAAAAAAAATTATTACAAAGATTGAAAAAGAAAACCCAGAATTGGTTTTAATTGCAGGTGATTATTATGATGGACCTCCAGCTAATGACAAGGAGATTGCGATGTTGATGCAAGATTTGAAAACGAAAAGCGGTATTTTTTTTGCTCCAGGTAATCACGAAGATTATGGAAGTCGTTTAAAGTATGAAGAATTATTAAAAAGTTCCGGTGTTGAATTTTTAGATAATAAAGTGATTACAGTTGGGGGACTTCAAATTGCGGGAGTAAATTATGCTACGGGTTCGGATAGTGACATTTTAGCTCAAACTTTTAAAACTTTTGATTTAAAAGATAATCTACCCAAAATACTTATTAAACATGCTCCAACTAATCTGCCTGCTGCGGAGGAAGCTAAATTTGACCTGGTTGTTTCAGGACATGTTCATAATGGTCAAGTTTGGCCAGGACCATGGATAACTAAAAAAATATTTAAGGGATTTTCTTATGGTCAGAATTTTTTAAATAAAATGAATGTCATTACTACGAGTGGTGTTGGAACTTGGGGTCCACCTCAGCGGGTGGGAACAAATAGTGAAATTGTAGTTATTAGTTTAAAGAAAAAATAAATATGAAAAATAATATTGCAATTGAAATTCATAACTTACGAAAATCGTTCAAGAAAACGGAAGTATTGAAGGGAATTAATTTGGAGATTGAGCGTGGAACAATTCTTGCTTTGCTTGGCCCAAACGGTGCCGGCAAAACTACAACGGTTAAAATATTGAGTACGCTCCTACATCCCGATGAAGGATATATAAAGATAAATAATTTTGATGTCGTGAAGGAAGCAAACGAAGTCCGGCAGATTATTGGCCTGACTGGTCAGTATGCAGCGATTGATGAATATTTAACTGGCCGAGAAAATTTAGAAATGATGGGTAAATTGTATCATCTGGGGCATGTTGAAAGTAAAAGGAGGGCCAAGGAATTACTTGAGCAATTTGGATTAGTTGAGGCTTCAGAAAGGACAATAAAGACTTATTCAGGTGGGATGCGTCGAAAATTGGATTTAGCGGCAAGTTTAGTGGCTACCCCTCCGATAATATTTCTTGATGAGCCGACGACAGGGCTTGATCCTCGGAGTCGTATTTCAATGTGGAAAATGATTGAGGATTTAAAAAATAAAGGAGCAACTATTTTATTGACGACCCAATATTTAGAAGAAGCAGACAAACTAGCCGACAGAGTAGCGGTTATCGATCTTGGGAAAGTTATTGCAGAAGGGACACCCGATGAATTGAAAAATAAAGTTGGAAATAATCGATTGGAACTTGGTTTCAAGATTTTTGAAGATTTACAAAAAGCAAAAAAAATAATTGGAGATAAAAATTTTACAATAGATGAAATTCAAAATAGTTTAACAATTCAAATAGAAAGGGGAGTAAAAGAAGTTAAAGAAATTTTGGACAAGATGGAAGGAGCATTAATTGAGATTGAGAGTATGTCTTTACATAAGCCCACTCTTGATGATGTCTTTCTAAATCTCACTGGTCATGAGACTGATGCCGAGAAAATAAATATATGAAAAATATTACTTCAAAAAATAAAATGACAATATCTTGGGTATTAAAAGATTGTTTGGTTTTAATTGGTCGGAGTTTAAAGCATATATTTAAAAATCTTGACCAATTATTATCTTTAGCTCTTCAGCCGATTATGTTCTTATTGCTTTTCCGATATGTTTTTGGCGGAGCAATTGATACCGGAGGAACAAGTTATGTAAATTATTTAGTAGCCGGAATTTTAATTCAGATGGCCGCTTTTGGCGCAACAACAACATCAATTAATGTTGCGGCAGATTTAAAAAGAGGAATCATCGATCGTTTTAAATCATTACCAATGGCTTCTTCCCCCGTTTTGGTAGGTCATGTGGTAGCGGATTTAGTTCGAAATATTATTTCCTCTGTCATTATGATTTTAGTTGGCTTACTTGTTGGTTTCCGACCAACAGCAAATATCAAAGAATGGTTTTTTGCACTCGGAATACTTTTATTATTTACTCTTGCAGTTTCTTTCGTTTCAGCAATTTTAGGATTGCTTGCAAAATCTGTTGAGGCTGTTCAGTGGATGACTTTTATGTTTGTTTTTCCTTTAACTTTTGCGAGTAGTGCTTTCGTTCCAACAAGTGGAATGCCAAAAGTTTTGAGAATCTTCGCTGAAAATCAACCAGTAACTCATGTCATTGAATCAATCCGGGGTTATATGGTTGGGACCCCAATAGGTAATCATGCTGTTATCTCAGTCATTTGGTGTGTTTCTTTAATTATTATCGCTGTTCCAGTTTCTGGTTATTTATTCCGCAGGATTGGATCTTGATTTATTATTGTAAATAAATAAAAACTACCCCAAAATTAATTTCAGGGTAGTTTTTATTTTGTTTTTTTGTTTAGTTTGGTCTAATAATATTTCCACAATAAAGTAGACGCCTCTAATAGTGGTTTCTTTCATGGACATTATTATCGTATTATTGTATCGTAATCATATGGGCCCATGTAAGAAAGTGGTAGCTGGGACGTCATAATATATGAAATCAAATATAAAAAAAACATTTGAAAATATATACCAAGAAGAATCAGACGCAATCTTCAGGTTTTGCTTAGTCCGCGTTTCAAATCGGGATCAAGCTCTGGATATTGTACAAGAGACTTTTTTGCGTTTTTGGCAAAGTCTTCAAAAAGGTCAGGATATTCAAAATAATAGAGCATTTCTTTTCACGGTTGCCCATAGATTGATAATTGATTGGTACCGTAAGAAGAAGAGTATTCCATTTCGTGACATTAATAACTCAGATTTTCAAGAGGAAGAGACAGACTATGATCCCGATGATGAAATGACTGCTTCTCTTATTGAGATGAAAGCGGAAGGTCGCTATTTACTTGATAAGATTAATGAACTTTCTGCAAATTATAGACATGTGGTATATTTACGATTTGTTGAAGACCTATCGCCCCCCGAGATTGGGGATATTATAGGAATTTCTGCCAATGCCGTATCTGTCCGAATAAATCGTGGTCTTGATGAATTAAGAAAAAAATTTGGAGATAAGGTTGAAAACGAATAGGATGAATTTAAGTTTAAGTAAAAATATGAAAGAAAATAAAATAGAAAAAGGAATAGAAGAAATAAAAAAAATGACAATGACCCCCGATGAAAAAGGGCGGATGTTGAATATGATTTTTAATTCTGAAGAATTAGTCCCAAACAATCCTGTTGTGAGCCCTTGGTTTGGGACATCAATTCTATTAAGAATCCCCAAAAGGAGTCTAGCTTTTTATGTTGCAATCCCATTGATTATCGTTTTAGGAAGTGGTGGTTTAGTTTTTGCATCTCAAGAGAGTTTACCCAATGAGACTCTGTACACTCTAAAAGTTGAGGTTATTGAGCCAGTCCGAGGGGCAATGATTCTTTCAAATGAAAATAAAGCAAAATATGAAAGTAGTTTAGCTAAAGAACGTTTAGTTGAAGCAGAGACATTGGCTGTTTCAGGAAAACTAGATTCTTCAAATGAGGAAAAAATTAATACTTTACTTGAGAAACATTCTGTTTCTCTAAATAAAGCACTAGAGAAAGTTAATGAAGAAAAATCTGGAAAAGAGGCTGATGAAATTGCAGTTAATTTTAGAGCAGAAATGAATGCTCATGCTCGTATTTTAGATACAATTGCGTCAGAAGAGATAGATTCCCCAGATATGATTCAAAAAGATAGTTCTATTTCAAAAATGGCACGATCGAATGCTGATAATATAATAATTAGTTTTAAAGAGAAGGATGAGAATTTTTCGGAAGAGTATGATAAGAAGAAAAATCTTTTGATATCAATGATTGAAAGCAAAAAAGAAAATATTCCGGATGAAATACCCACAAAGGTTGAGGAAGATTCTAAAGTTCCTCAATTAGACCAAGAAGATAATTCTCAAGTTGAAACCACAAAAAGCGCAGAAGTTAAAACAGAGGATGATATTCAAATAGGTGAGACAAATACTTTAATGCTAAATATTACTGCTAGCTCTTCAGTCGAAACTGAAAACACCGCAGAAGTTAAACCAGAGGATGATATTAAAATAAGTGACACGAGTACCTCAACGCCAAATACAATGGCTACACCGCCCGTTGCGACTGTGAAAACCGTAGAAGTTAAACCAAAACAAGTGGAACCAGTTTATGATAAGGCCCAATTCTTTTTAAATGAGGCAGAAAGAAAAGAAAGGGAAGGCGATAAAAGTGGGGCATATCTAGAATTGCTAAAATATGAAAGTTCAATAAGGGAAGATAATATTTTTTTCGAAGCAAAAGCGAAATTAAATAAAATAAATATTCAAAAATAATAATAGGATAAATATGAAATGTATAGTACACTTCTTGTGTCGGTTAGTAAAATAATTTTAGTAAATCATTATGAATGAAGATGAAGAAGTAAAGGTTGAAGAACCAACAGAAACTCCAACAGAAATGCCTGTTGAAACTCCTGAAGAAGAAACTCCTCAAGAAGAGGTTTCAGCTTAATAAAAAATCCCCTTCGGGGGATTTTTATTTCTTGCTATTAAGGGGGATAAAGGGTAGTATCTATAATATAATAATAATCACTTGTCTAATCAAAGCAGGTAAAATAATATAATTTATGGGAAATTTTCAAGGGGGAGGTAATAGAGGTGGAGGTTTTAGAGGAGGTAATGGAGGCGGAGGATTTAGAGGGGGTAATAGTGGTGGTCGTGGAGATGTAACAATGCACAAGGCAGTTTGTGATGAATGTCACAAAAGTTGTGAAGTTCCTTTCCGTCCATCTGGCGATAAACCAGTTTATTGTTCAGATTGTTTTAGTAGTAAAAGAGATGATGGAGGATCTGATCGTGGACCACGCCGAGAATTTTCTGATCGTGGACCAAAGAGAGATTTTAATAGTAAACCAGTTCAATCGTTTGCAAAGCCCGCATCAATGCCACAAGCTGATGGAGTTTCAAAACAGTTAAGTGAAATAAATTCGAAACTTGATAGATTAGCAAGTGCCATAGAAAAACTTACTCAACCAAAGGTAGAATCGAAGCCTGCTGTTAAAGAAGTTTTAGCTAAAAAAATAGAAGTTAAAAAAGCTCCAGTTGTTAAAACTGTTGCAAAAAAAGTTGTGGCCGTAAAAGCTCCAGCTAAGAAAGTAATTTCCAAAAAGAAAACTAAATAAAATAATTATTTTATCGTCCGAACTTTTATTAAAAAGTTTTAGGAAATAGGAAATCAAATAAAAACCCTGCTAAGCAGGGTTTTTATTTTTAAGAGATTTAGTATGTGCTAAGATATAATAATATGAATGGAATATTAAAAATATTTTTTAAATTGAAAAAAGTTAAAAAGAAAAGAGTAAGACGTAATCAAGGCCAATATTTAAAACACAAACAAAAGGCTTTAGATATTGCGAAAAGCAGGCTTGAATATTTTAATAAATTTTATGGTTATAAGTGGGGTCGGGTTGTCATAAGGAATCAAAAGACTCGGTGGGGATCATGTTCCAAAAAAGGAAATTTAAATTTTAATTATAAAATTGCTTTGCTTCCACCTAAAACAGCTGATTATATTATTGTTCATGAACTTTGTCATTTAAAAGAGTTTAACCACTCGCCAAATTTTTGGAAATTAGTTGCAGAAACAATCCCGGACTATAAAATTATTAGACATAAGCTAAAAAGTAATCCTTTTAATTTAAGTGAAAATGATGTAAAGTAATAGACTATGGCTCACGGCGAGGTAGTAATACGTTTTGAAAAAGTTTCATTTGAATACGGGCCCAATAAACCGATACTAGATGCGGTTGATTTTTCGATACGCCGGGGTATGAAGGTGACGATCATGGGTCAAAATGGGGCGGGGAAAAGTACCATCTTTTCTCTAATTACCCATCAGCAAGAGCCCGAAGAAGGAACGATAAATTTAGCGCAACGGACAACTATTGCTCTTTCGCGCCAAGTTATTCCACGTGATGAACTTTCACTGACGGTTCGAGAATTTTTTGAAAAATGTTTTTCAAACAAGGTTTACGATATTGATCCAAGAATTGATGACGTTTTGGAAATTGTAAATTTGAAAGGGCATGAAAAAGTTCATGAAAGAATAATTTCATCATTCTCAGGAGGACAGCAAGCAAGATTATTGCTTGCCTCAGCTTTAATCCAAGAGCCAGATGTTTTACTTTTAGATGAGCCGACAAATAATTTAGATAAAGCAGGTATTGCTCACCTGACGGATTTCTTAGTCAAATATAAAAAGACGGTTATTGTTATTTCTCATGATGCTGAATTTTTAAATAAATTTACTGATGCGGTTTTGTATTTAGATGTCTATACTAAAAAAATTGAACAGTATGTTGGTAACTATACTGACGTTCGCGATCAAATAACAGCTAGAATGGAAAGAGAAAATAGAAAAAATGCATTACTTTCGAAAGAAATATTAGCCAAGAAAGAGCAAGCCAATGCTTTTGCTATGAAAGGTGGAAATCTTCGAGCGGTGGCAAAACGCATGCGAGACTTGGCGGAAGAATTAGAGGAAGAAAAAGTTGATGTTCGAAAGGAAGATAAAACTATCAGAGCCTTTACGATTCCAGTTCAAGAAAATATAATTGGAGACCTTGTAACTTTCACATCTATTTCGATTTTTAAAAATCAAAAGATTAAAAAAATAAAAGCTAGTATTAAGCTTCGTAAAAATAAACATTTACTTTTGTCGGGGCCAAATGGTATTGGTAAAAGTACACTACTAGAACTAATTGCCAAGCGTGATGCCGAGGGGATATTTATTTCTCCCGATGTTCGGATTGGATATTATCGACAAGATTTTTCAACTCTAAATTTTAATGATACTGTCTTTGAATCTTTGGCGGAGACAACCAGAATGGTTAGTGGTAAGGTCAATGAAGAG
>CAZQOL010000034.1:0-3031 GCA_964595185.1 uncultured Candidatus Saccharibacteria bacterium
TCATTGGTTTGTTATCATTGTTACCAACCCAGACACCAACAGCCACAGAAGGGGTGTATCCAATCGTCCATGCGTCTTTGTTGTCGTTTGTCGTTCCAGTTTTTACAGCCACTTCTCTGCCAGGAATATTTAAAACTGAGTTCGCTCCAAACGTTGGGGTTCTTGCAGTATTGTCCGAAAGAATACTTGATAGAATGTTTGTGATATTAGGACTAATGACTTGTTGATTTTTATCCTCGAATTTTTCCAAAATAGTACCCTGTCCGTCTTCAACGGAAAGAATGCCTGTATAAGGGTTTCTGGTCCCCTTATTGGCAAAAACACTATAAACCGAAGTCATATCAATGAGTGTTGTTTCTCCTCCTCCTATAACAAGAGATAAACCATAAATATTTGCATCGTTTTTTAGGGTTGTAATTCCAAGCTTTTGGGCAAATTTAATTGCGTCAGTTACTCCAACTAAATACAATAATTTAACCGCAATAATATTGATTGATTCAGCTAATCCTGCTCGAAGAGTCATTGGGCCTCGAAAGGCATTATCATAATTACTTGGGTTATAACAATTAGTCCTTGTTTCTTTGGCTGATGGATCACAAGAGGGGTTGAATTCTGTCGGAACATCAAATAAAGTAGTCTTATCTGTATAGCCTTTTTCAAACGCTAAAGCATATACAATCGGTTTAAAGGAGGAGCCTGGTTGTCTGGGAGCGGTTGTAACATTAAAATTACCATCGATTTCTTTATCAAAATAATTTCGAGATCCCACCATTGATAATATCTGACCAGTTTTTGGATCAATGACAACCACCGCAGCATTTTTTCCATCCCAACTTTTTTCATTCTCTTTAGATTTTGCCAGGGCTATTTCCTCTGCATTTTTCTGGAGATCGTAATCAATAGTAGTTATTATTTTTAAACCACCACCCTCAAGTGTATCAACTCCATATTTATTTTCTAAATATTCTTTAACAAAAAAAACAAAATGAGGGGCGGAAATTCCCATCAACTGTTCAGGCAAGAAGGTTACAACTTCTTCTTTTGCTTTGTCATGTTCTTCTTGCGTAATAAAACCTAAAGTTAGCATTCGTTTTAAAACCAAGTTTTTTCTTTCATCTAACTTATCTTTGTTTTTACGATAGGGTGAATAATATGTTGGGCCGTTTGGAATGGCAGATAAATACGCGGCCTCAGCGATGGAAAGATCTTTTGGTTTTTTACCAAAGAAAGCTTTGGCGGCCTCTTCAACTCCGTATATATTCCCCCCATAAGGAGCTTCATTTAAGTAAAGAGCCAAAATTTCATCTTTACTCATTATCTTTTCAAGCTTAACAGATAGAATCCACTCCTTCATTTTACGCGAAAGGGAAACCTCAGGAGTTAATAGAGTATTTTTAATTAATTGTTGTGTAATTGTTGAACCACCTTGAACCTTTCTGCCGGTTAGTTTTGCCCAGACGGTAGCTCTAATTATAGAAGAAATGCGGATGCCGTTGTGTCTATAAAACTCTGAATCTTCAATGGCGACTGTCGCATTTAAAATGTTAACACCCATATCTTCATATGGAATAATTGTTCTTTTGATATTTTTATGAACATCATACAGCAGAATAGTTCCGGTCCGATCATAAATTTTAGTTGAACTTTGAATTTTACGTTCAGTAAAAGATTTAAAATCAGGTATTTTCAGTGTGCTAATCCAGACAACTAATAAGCCTGTCAAAAGAAGGCCGACTGCGATAATTATGAGTATAATATTTTTAATTGATTGTTTATTAAGTTTTTTCTTCATATTTATATAATAACACATTATATTCTATTAATGATATTTTTATGGTAAAGTATAGATTATGACTAAAGTAATAGTAAATGAGAAAAAAATTGACGAAATTTTAAATCGTGGAATTATTATAAATGCCCTTCCAACAATGGACGATTTTAAAAAATTATTAATGTCTGGAAAGAAAATTAGGATTTACCATGGGTTTGACGCCACATCAAACACCCTTCATTTAAGCCACGCCAAAAATATTATACTTTTAGAGGAATTTCGCAAACTTGGGCATGAAGTTATTTTACTTTTTGGGGATTTTACGGCAAGAATTGGAGATCCTTCGGAACAGCAAGGGACTCGTAAAACCATCACAAAAAAAGAAGTTTTAAAAAATATTAAAGACTGGCAAAAACAAATAAAAAACTTAATGAATTTTAAAGACAAGGTTAATCCTCCAAAAATTCTTTTTAACAGTAAATGGCTTGCTAAAATGACCATGGAAAAAGTTTTGGACCTTGCTTCAAACATAACAGTTCAGCAGATGATTGAAAGAGATATGTTCCAAAAAAGGATTAAAGAAGGGAAGCACATATTTTTACATGAATTTATGTATCCATTAATGCAGGGCTATGATTCTGTTTCGATGGAAGTTGATGTTGAACTATGTGGTACAGATCAGATATTTAATGCGCTTATGGGCAGGACACTTTTACGTAAACTAAAAAACAAAGAAAAACTTGTGGTGGTTGTGAATTTGATGGAAAACCCTAAGACTGGAGAATTGATGTCAAAGAGTCGGGGAACAGGAATTTTTTTGAACACAACACCAGAGCAAATGTATGGAGCTGTAATGGCACAACCCGATGAAATGATTAGAGTTCTTTTTATTAATTGTACCAAACTACCACTTAAACAAATTGAAGATATCCTAATTAGTCAAAACCCTCTTAATGCCAAAAAGTTTGTTGCTAAAGAAATTGTAAAAATAATCCATGGTGAAAAAATGGCAGAAAGGGCCGAAGAAAGTTTTATAAAAACATTTCAGAAAAAAGAGAACCCAGTAGATGCATTAAATATTAGAGCAAAAGAAGGAGATTTATTAATAGATTTGTTTTTAACAAATAAAATAATTTCCTCAAAAAGTGATTTCAGAAGATTAGTTGATAGTAAAGCAATCACAAACTTAGATGAAGATAAGAAAGTTTTAAATTATGACGAAAAGGCTCAAGCTGCCGTTTACCGAATTGGTAAAAAAAG
>CAZQOL010000034.1:3041-4735 GCA_964595185.1 uncultured Candidatus Saccharibacteria bacterium
GATTTTGTAAGATTATTTTAAAATAATAAAAATCCCTCAAAGACTTGAGGGATTTTTATTAAAAAGTTGTTTCTTCTTGATTTTTAAATTCATCATCTAAGAGATCATCGTCCAAAAGATCATCGGCTAAATCATCATCATCTGGTAAAACACCAAGATCATCTTCTGGTAAGACCTCATCAAGATCATCTTCGTCTTCTTCATCAAGATCTAATTTTATTTCTTCGTCATCTATATAACTCATATTTATAAGTTAATTTATAATGAATTATTTGTAGCAAAATATTATTTTCTTTGCAATATTTTCAGCCTGTGGATAACCTTTCACACGCTAAACATGTTAACCCAATAGCGATAGCGTCCAATTCATCGTCAGAGTTTATTTTTGTTTTAATATCAATTAATTTAGGAACCATAGACATTACATTTTCCTTGCTAGCCTTACCATAACCAGTAACTGCTACTTTTATCTGGGGCGGGGTTTATTCATAAATAAAAAGGTGATTTTTTGCAGCTACATAAACCATTACCCCCCGCGCTTCCGAAACCCCCATAACAGTTTTTTGGTTTGTGGTGAAATAAAGTTTTTCAATCGCCAAAACTTTTGGATTATATTTTTTAATTATTTTTTCTAATTCAAGCCCAATATTTTTTAAACGCATTGGAAAGGGAATGTTTGCTTTTGTTTTAAAACAATCTGAATAAACAAGAATATCTTTCCTTAAAAAAGTTTTTTCAATTATTGCTATTCCAACTCTTTCGAAACCTGGATCAACTGCTAAGATTTTAATGTTATTCACTTTTTTTTGATAAATCATAACCTAAATGTTCATAACCTTTTTGTGTAACAATTCTTCCGCGAGTTGTTCGATCAATTAATCCGAGCTGGATCAAATATGGCTCCACTACTTCTTCAATCGTTGCTTCTTCTTCACTCGTAGCAGCCGCTATTGTTTTTAATCCAACGGGGCCACCACCGAATTTGGAAATAATAATATCTAAAATTCTTCGGTCGGATGATGACAAGCCCAGTTCATCAATTTCAAGCAAGGCCAAGGCTTTTTTAACTGCCTCTTTTGTTAAAGGAATTTTGTGAACTTGAGCATAATCACGACAGCGTTTTAAAAAATAATTGGCTGTTCTTGGTGTAAAACGAGCCCGTTTTGATATTTCATCCAGCGCTTCATTCTCAAGTTTTACTCCAAGTATTTTTGCTGAGCGAGATAAGATTTTTTTAATTTCATCATGACTATAAAATTCTAAACGAAATACTCCTCCGGAAAATCGGGAGCGAAGAGGGGATGAAAGAAGAGCGATGCGAGTTGTGGCAGCGATTAGCGTGAAAGGTGGAAGTTCAAGTTGAATCGTTCGAGCCGATGGACCCTTGCCGATAATTATATCAAGAACACCAGATTCCATAGCCGGATATAAAATTTCTTCCACCATTTTATTCAAACGATGAATTTCATCAATAAAGACAATATCACCAGGCGCCAGATTAGTAAGAATTGAAGCAAGGTCACCAACTTTTTCAATTGCTGGGCCCGAAGTGATTTTTATTTGTCGTCTTGTTTCTTTTGCGATCAAATGGGCAAGGGTTGTTTTACCCAAACCTGGCGGACCATAAAATAAAATATGCTCTAATTGTTCTTGTCTTTTTTTTGCAGCAGACATTAAAATGAGCAGATTATTTT
>CAZQOL010000034.1:4745-9669 GCA_964595185.1 uncultured Candidatus Saccharibacteria bacterium
CATAAAATAAAATATGCTCAGCGGGGTGAGAACGCTGTTCAGCCGCTGTTAATAGTATCTTTAGATTGGCTTTAATATTTTCTTGCCCAATATACTCATCCCAAACTTCCGGTCGGAGGGTTTGGTCTAAAAACCCTTCATCTTTTTGGGTGTTTGGGGGCAGGTTTTGGGAGTTTTTATTTGTTTTATTTGTGCTTGACATTACATTTTATATATGATATACTCTTTCTACAAGTTTGATATGTTTTTATTATAGCATTTTATTAAAGAGGATATAAATCTCTAAGCAATCGGCCCCGTGCTCTATATCTGTGCGTAGGACGATCTGGTTTATTTATATTTACTGGGCCTATCCTGTAATCTTATATTACTTTGTAAGTGTATGCTCTCAAAGGATTGTTTAGAGATTTATCTTTTTTTTAATAAATAAAATCCGAAAATCCAGCCTTGCTGAAAACTCAGCAAGGCTGGATTTTTCTTTATATTACGAAACAAAAATTGATTATGTAAAAGATTGACTTTTTATCTTAACAATGTATAATTATAAAAAACGTAAACGCAAACTAAAACTAAATAAAAATGAAAAAAAGTTTAATCCTGATGCTAACAGGTTTAATTTTAGCAGTTGTTGTTTTTTCAAGTTGTAGTAGAAAAGCAGCACAAGCTGTTCAACAAGTACCAGCACAAGAGGCAACACAAAGGCCTCTAAAAAAATGGATGCAGGACACTTATCCTGCCGTCTCCAAGAGCGACCCCATCACTTTTTATAACGAGTTTGAGATAAGTATCGAAGCTAGTATACCCAAAAAAATCATGATGTTTAAGGACGGGGTGACTTACTATATCGACAGCTCAACTGTTGTTAGCCTTAAAATCCCTAGATTAACCCCAGGGGTTTTGGATAAAGTTGAACCAAACAACGGTCCACCAAAAAGTATAACAATTTCGTTTGATGCTAGTAATCCAGACTACAACATTATGTTTGTACTTCAAACTGATAAGAGTTTTGCACAAGACGAAAGATGTAAAATAACCTTTGAAGGAATAAAATACGACGCGAAAGCTGTTGTCGTTTCCTCAAAAGGGGGATTGAATCATCTTCTTTCTGATTTTGAGTGGTTAAATCTTAGTAATAAAGTAGAATCCCAAGCTGGTGGGAGAAACGCGACTGGAACAAAGATTGTAAAAGAAAAGTAAAATAATAAATTTAAAACCCGGGACCAAAAGGTACCGGTTTTTTTATTCTTCAATTAGATCAACCGCACTACCTACTTCTTCAAGTGAAGTGATTCCTTTTAAGACTTTTACAATACCATCTTCTCTCATATTTAGCGTTCCTTGGTGAGAAGCAATTTTTTTAATTTCACGTTCACTTGGATTTTGAGGAATTATTTTTTCAATTTCGGCATCGTTATAAATAGCTTCAAAAATTCCCATCTGACCGTAATACCCAGTTTTGTTACACTTATCACAACCCACCGCTTCAAAAAGTTTAAACGGAGCATTTACATCAATTTGATATTTAGAAAAATCTTTATTATTATTTTTTGCTTCATCTAAAATATTTTTTATTATAATTTTTTCTCTTTCAGATATTTCTTTTTCTTTTTTACAATCATTACAAAGTTTTCTAATCAAACGTTGAGCAATAGACAATGATAATGCTGAGACTAAAGTTTTAGGATTAACTTCAAGGTCTATTAAACGGGGAATAACACCAGCAGCGTTGTTTGTGTGCAATGTTGAGAAGACTAAGTGACCAGTCAAAGCTGATTCAACCGCAGTTTTTGCCGTTTCGGCATCACGGATTTCTCCGACCATGATGACATCTGGGTCCTGACGCAAGGCTGAACGAAGACCTTCTAAAAAAGTGTAACCCTTTTCATCGTCAGTTTGAGTTTGGGAAATTCCAGGTAAATGATATTCAATAGGATCTTCAATTGTAATTATTTTTATTTCTTCAGAATAAATTCTTTGTAAAAAGGAATAAAGAGTTGTCGTTTTACCTGAGCCAGTTGGACCAGTTAAAAGAATAAGACCATTTGGTTTTTTTATTTCATTCATAAAAATTTCGAACAATTTTGGTTCTATTCCCATTTCTTCTAATTTAATTCGAATTGATTTTGGATTAAGAATACGCATGACGATTGATTCACCATAAGCTCCAGGCATAATAGAAACACGAAGACTTATTTCATTTTGATCTAAGAAAATACTGAAGCGCCCATCTTGAGCAATTGCAGAAGTGGTAATTTTAAGTCCAGAAATAAGTTTAATTCGAGAGTTTATAAATTTATGCACAAATGGTGGTAGCTCCATAACTTCGTGGAGTACTCCGTCGAGACGAAGCCTAAGACGGACAACTTTTTCTTCGGGCTCAAAGTGAACATCCGATGCTCCAATCGCAATCGCTCCCGCTAAAACAATTTCTAAAATATGTGAAGTTGTATGGGTTTTATCCTTTTCAGCTTCAAGGATGGAATTTTTGATATCATCCATATTTTTAATTCCCTCCATTATTTTTTTAAGAACATCTCCTGAAACAGAAACAGAGCCCATCTTTGATTCGGAGGCATAAGAAATTTCGGTGTACCTCTCCCAAGCTTTTTGTAAAGAGGCAAGGGAAGCCATATAAAAATGGGCCGTATATCCATGATCGGTGAAATAAGTATTTAGACTTTCTAATTTTTCGGGCTGGGGAGAACGAACAGCCACGTGAATATTTTTACCAACTAATTTAAATGGAGCGATTTCAAGAGCAATGGCCTCTTTTTCTGGGATTGAACGAAGGGCGTTGTTGTCTATAATGACGCCCATTAAATTTATTGGAGGAATTCCGTATCGCGCTTCGGCTAATACCTGAACTAAGTCCTCCTCCTCTTGTCTT
The DNA here is from genome assembly GCA_964595185.1 of uncultured Candidatus Saccharibacteria bacterium. Taxonomy (GTDB): domain Bacteria; phylum Patescibacteriota; class Minisyncoccia; order Phycocordibacterales; family UBA9973; genus UBA8515. Next base: position 7,633 of record CAZQOL010000034.1, read on the forward strand.
CTTAAGTCATCTAAATTCTTTTGCTGTTTTTCATCGTCAAATTGCAATGTCATCCCATTAGAAGTAGGGATTTTTAATCCCCCCATAAATTAATTAATAAAATCGAAATTTAAATATTTTTTTATCACAATTCCCGTAATATATCTAACATATATGATTTCTAACGGGACAAGTATTATTTATTATAGCTTATTAATGCTGTGAAAAACACACTTGACAGAATTTGCCGAGTATGCTACCGTTTAATTAAATGCAAGTTTTCTAGTTTTGGTTTTATTTCTTACTCAGAAGTGCTTTTTGGGTGACGAATAAAACCAAAACTAACAACGAAGCAAAACGATGTACCATGAAAAAAATAATACTACTTGTGTTTATGTTGGTGCTGTTGATGAGTTCAACTAAAGCCCAGACTGATAATCCCATCTTACCTCGTATTCACGAGGATGGATATACTCTCGAGCAAATTGAAGACTTTGCCCTAGAAGCAAATGAGTTTTCACAAAATTATCGGAAAAAACTCTTGTCCATAATAAATAGCGCTCTTCGTTCTTCCGGAGAATACGTCAATGTAAATAATGGAAAACCACTAACCGAAAATCATATTTCTTGGATTTATGATCAGGTACAAAGGGATCTCAAGGGGTATCTTCCAGCAGGCTATAGTAACACATACCGAAATGGTAATAGTGTTAAGCCAACTACGGGAAAGATTGATTACTTTGGGCCAATTGATAGATTTGTATTTGGGTCATGTGTTGTAAATTTGGATAAGCCGAGTTGTGTAAACTTACTCGGAGATATGGGAATATTTGAACCTCCATTTAGAGCAAATCAAATAACTCAACAAGATCCGACATTACAGAAATCAGAGCAACAAATCGTTGCTTCTCAGCCCGAACAGACTTCAATAACAGGTTTTGTTCAGCCAAAAACAGTATCAGAAATGATGATGACGAAAGTCCCCGAAGAAGCAAGTCCTAAACTTTTTATTCCAACAGAGGAATCGACCTGGATTAATAGGAACGGAAGTTGGTTCTGGCCTGTAACGGCTGGACTTATTACATTCGGAACGGGGTTTATAGCACACGACAAAGACCACCAGTGGTATTTTTTGTTTCCAAAAGACCAGCCACCACCACCAGTAGTGTTTGTACCAGTAGATACTAACGGAGGCACAGTTGGTCCGTGACGGATTTGAATAAAATAACGATGGAGAAGGAGGAATAATTTTCCTTTTCCATTGCTTTTTTAAGTTTTTAATATTTCTTCGAAAATATTGAAGGTTTAAAATTGCAAAGAAACAATATTTATTTTAATTTAATCCCTATTCTACTATCGACAAATAGCTGTCAATATGCTATTGTATAAGGAGAATTAATTTTTAATTATTAAATAAGAGCTTATAAAATAACATGAAAAATAACATGAAAAAAATAATAATATCAGTTTTCAGTTTTGCCCTACTTTTTTCTGGGCAAAGTGTTTTTGGTGCGACGAATAGCGTCACCTGGAATACTTTACCCCAGGATTGCAATACAATGGCAATTGCCAACGAAACTCAACAAATTGGCTTTGGTAACCCTTGTTGGGTTGGTCAAAATATATCTGCTAATGCTGGAGATTATATAAAAGTTCGAATTTATTATCATAATACTGGAACATCAACGGCAAACAACACACGCCTAAAAATAATTAAATCACCCAATGGTAATAATTCAACCAGCTACACTTTTAGTGGACAAATTATTTCTGATGCCGGAACTTTTTATTCTACCGACCCAAGTGCGGTTAATTTAACAGTACCAACTGGAAGGACCTTAGATTTTGTGGAAACAAGATGGTTTCCAAATCAAACAACTACAAATCCAATTGTTTCAGGGGATGAAATTTTAAGTTCCTCCGGATTGTTTATTGGTGATATAACTCCAAGTGGCTTAAGCCAAGGAACAGCCATGGCGATTTTTCATGTAAGTAATACTCAGACTCAAAATTGTGCGATCAATAGTTTTACTGCTAACCCAACTTCAATAACAGTAG